>DASVMA010000089.1:0-2194 GCA_036384595.1 Cellulomonas sp.
CACCGCCATGTCCGCGTACGCCTGCCCGGACGCGACCGAGTACTTCTCGGCGAGCGCCGCCTGGTCGATGACGACGAGGTCCTTGACGCCCTTCACGGGGTACAGGACGCGCACCCCGGCGGCGTCGTCCACGAGCTGGAACAGGTCCCGGTCCCCCGTCACGACCGCGACTGCTGCGCGCTCCGCCGCCGGACGTGCGACCTCGCGGGCCACGAGCGTGCCGATCACGTCGTCGGCCTCGTACCCGGGCACGCCGACCCGCGCGATGCCGAGCGCCGCGAGCACCTCGATGATCACGGGGACCTGCGCCGCGAGCGCGGGCGGCACATCCTCCTCGCCCGTCGTCCCCGGCACCTCGCGCGCGACGCGGTGCGCCTTGTACGACGGTATCGCCGCGACCCGGAACGCCGGCCGCCAGTCGTCGTCCCAGCAGGCCACGAGCCGCGTGGGTCGATGGTCGACGACGAGCCGCGCGATCATGTCCAGCAGCCCGCGCACCGCGTTGACCGGTGTGCCGTCAGGCGCCCGCACCGAGTCGGGGACACCGAAGAACGCACGGAAGTACAGCGAGGCACTGTCGAGCAGCAGCAGCTTGTCGCGAGGTTCCGTCATGGGAGCAGCCTGCTAGACCGGGCTGACATCGAGCGCCGACGACGGCTCCGGCGCACGACCGAGCCCCTGCACCGCGGCATCGACGTTGCTCGCCAGGCGGTACGCGCCGACGACGAGGGCCACGAACCCGGCGAGACACATGAGCGCCCCGACAAGCAGCGCCGCCTCGGCGAGAGCGGCGCTCTGCAGGAACGCGAAGCGAGCGCTGCCGGAGCGGAACCCGCCGAGGTAGACCATCAACCCGTACTGAAACGCGCCGTAGCCGACCCCGAGCACAACAAGCCCGGAGGCCACGAGCGGCGCGGACGGGGCGATCGGGTTCGACGTTGTGTGACTGTCCATCTGCGTGCGCACGTCCCTCGGTCGAGATGGCGACTGCTGCGGCCCGCTCTGTCGCACGGTGCCGAGCGTCGTGGATCAGCGCTGTTCACGCTATCGGAGCAGGACCGACGGGGACACGGTTTCGCTGGTCATCACGGCGAGGTTCGAACGCCGCAATGCCAGGATGTCCAGGTGACGAAGAGCCGCAAGCCGCGCCGACCGGACGTCACGACAGTCGAGATCGTCGGGGGCCCCGAGAGACTCGAGCTCGAGCTGCACAGCTACGACGACAGTTGGCCGGACCTCTATCTCGACCACCGGCGGCGCATCCGGGATGCTCTCGCAGGATCGGACGTCGAGATCGAGCACATCGGTTCCACGTCAGTTCCTGGACTGGCAGCGAAGCCGATCATCGACATCGTGGTCGCGGTGGACGACATCACCGCCGAAGAGGACTACCTCGATCCGCTCCTGGCGGCCGGGTACGAGCTGCGTGTTCGAGAGCCGAGGCATCGTCTCGTGCGCTCGCCGACCCGCGACGTCCACGTTCACCTGTACGAACGCAACGATCCTGCTGTGGATGAGTACCTCCTCCTCCGCGATCATCTGCGCTCCGACGCGGACGACCGCGCCCTGTACGAGAGCACCAAGAGGACCCTGCTCAGCAAGCGCTGGGACGACATGAACGACTATGCCGACGCCAAGACTGACGTCATCCTCGCGATCAAGGCACGAGCGAGAGCCGCTCGCGATCTGTGAGGATGTCGGCGATTCCCGTAGAGGATCGTTGACCGGATGATCGAGGGCGCCAGCTGCTCCTTGTGAGCAGCAGCACCGGTCGTCGACCTGGTGGCACATTCCATGGCCGACGCCCGAGAGCACGAACCCCATAACCCCTTGCTTGGGCTATCAGGGAGATGGCAGACCCGCGATCCGTTCAGGGGTGGGTGCATCATCTGGTTGCCGACGTGTCGCCAACACGCCCCCTACCCGCGAGGCCCTGACCTGCACGTTCGCGGTGGGGCTGCCTGACAGGCCCGCGTGGTCGCCGTGGCAGGTCGTCTCACCCCCGCCGTGCATCCGATCGCTGAGCGCGGCCCTGCGCCCAGCCGGCTCCACCGGGCGGTCCTCGTGCGGTCGGGTACGGTGCTCCGCGCCAAGGTCCAAGACCCGGGCGTGACGGTGCCCAGCGGCCCCGCCTGCGCTCCGGGCCGTTGCTCCGCTATCGGATGGACGCCTCGGTCCATGCCCCTCCCCTACG
>DASVMA010000090.1:0-1675 GCA_036384595.1 Cellulomonas sp.
CAACCTCGCCGCGACAGTCCTGCGCTTCGTCCTGCTGCGGCAGTGGGTCTTCCGGCCACGCCGCGCCACCGACTCCTCGATCGAGCTCTCCGAAGGGACCGTCCGATGACGACCACACCGACCACCGCGGTGCCCTGGCCCGCGAGCGCCGGGCCCACGGCAGCCGTCGAGGCCCCGGCGTCCTCCACGAAGGCTCCTCGCTCGCCTGCCCTCGACAGCGGCACGCGCCACGCCGCGCGCCCGCGCTGGGAGCGGCCGGCCGTCATCGGCCTCCTCGTCGCGACGGCCGTCCTGTACCTGTGGGACCTGTCCGCGAACGGCTGGGCCAACTCGTTCTACTCGGCAGCCGTGCAGGCCGGCTCGCAGTCCTGGACCGCGTTCCTGTACGGCGCGTCCGACGCCGCAGGGTCGATCACCGTCGACAAGCCGCCCGCGTCGCTGTGGGTCATGGCGCTGTCCGTGCGGCTCTTCGGGCTGTCGTCGTGGGCAATTCTCGCGCCGCAGGCGCTCATGGGCGTCGCGTCGGTCGGCGTCCTGTACGCGAGCGTCCGCCGCCAGCTCTCGGCCGGCGCGGCACTGCTCGCGGGGGCCGTCCTGGCCCTGACCCCCGTCGCCGCCCTGATGTTCCGGTTCAACAACCCCGACGCGCTCCTCGTGCTGCTGCTCGTCCTCGCGACCGCGGCCACGGTGCGCGCCGTCGAGCCGTCGACGCGGCGCCCGGCCGGCTGGATGGCGCTCGCGGGTGCGCTCGTCGGTTTCGCGTTCCTTACCAAGCAGCTCCAGGCGTTCCTCGTGCTGCCCGGTCTCGCGGCCGCCTACCTGTGGGCCGCCCCCGTCCCGCTCCGCCGTCGGGTCCGCGACGGGTTCATCGCGGTCGGGGCCATGGTGCTCGCCGGCGGCTGGTGGGTCGCCCTCGTCGAGCTCGTGCCCGCGTCGGCACGTCCGTACATCGGCGGGTCGCAGACCAACTCGTTCCTCGAGCTCACGTTCGGCTACAACGGGTTCGGACGCCTCACGGGCGACGAGACCGGGTCGGTCGGCGGCGGCGGTCAGGCCGGCGGCTGGGGCGCGACCGGGATCACCCGGATGTTCGGCTCCGACATCGGCGGCCAGATCGCGTGGCTCATCCCCGCCGCACTCGTCCTCGGCGCGGTCGGGCTGTGGCTGCGGCGGCGGTTCGCGCGCACCGACGTCGTCCGCGCGGCCCTCGTCGTCTGGGGCGCCTGGCTCGTCGTCACGCTGCTCACGTTCAGCCTCATGGCCGGGATCTTCCACGCGTACTACACGGTGGCGCTCGCGCCCGCGATCGCCGCTCTCGTCGGGATCGGCGCGGAGCTCGTCTGGGCGCAGCGCGACCGGCCGTGGGCGCTCGGCCTGCTCGCCGGGGTGACTCTGATGACGGGCGCCTGGTCGTACGTCCTGCTCGCGCGCAGCACCACGTGGCTCCCGTGGCTGCGCTGGGTCGTCCTCGTCGTGGCGTTCGCCGGTGCGGCCACGCTCTTCGCGGGGCGCTGGTACGGCCGCGGGACGCTGCGCGCCGGGCTCGCGCTGGCCCTCGTCGCGGGGCTCGCCGGGCCGACCGCGTACACGCTGCAGACCGTCTCGGCAGGGCACTCCGGGTCCATCGTGACGGCCGGCCCGGGCGTGACCGGGTCGACCGGCGGGTTCCCGGGCG
>DASVMA010000091.1:0-19585 GCA_036384595.1 Cellulomonas sp.
CAGGCGAGCGCGACGACGGCCGTGACCCCGAACTGGACGGTCAGGGGCACGCCCCCGTGCGACGCGAGACCGCCGAGCCCCGAGCCGACGACCGCGCCGATCGAGAACGCCGCGTGGAAGTGCGGCAGCATCGTCCGGCCCATGCGCCGCTCGACCGCCGCCGTCTCGACGTTGAGCGGCACGTTGCACAGCGCGAACGACATGCCGTTGAGCATCACGCCGACGACGAGCATCGCGACCGAGCCGACCGTCGGTCCGATCCCCATGAACACGTAGGCGACCGTGAAGCCGACGGTCGAGGCCAGCAGGACGCGTCGTCCGCCGAACCGCGTCACGAGCGCACCCGCGAGCATCACCATGACGAGCGAGCCCGCCGAGCCCGCGAGCAGCACCGTTCCGAGCTGCCCCGTCGACAGGCCGAGCTCGTCGCGCACCGTCGGGAGGCGTGCCAGCCAGCTCGAGAACGTCAGCCCGTTGAGCGCGAACAGCCCCAGGAGCAGCAGGCGGGCGCGCGCGACGACGGGATCAGGTGCTGCGGCGGGGGCGCTGCCAGGGACGGGAAGGGCCGCGCTCGAGGTGCGCGCCGTGCTGCCGAGACTCACGGGACTACTCACGATCTGCTGGGACGGGCGTCGGTGCGCCCACGACGTGGTGTGTCGAATCGATTCGATACCGCCATGATTGTGCGCGTACGCTGACCGCTGCGTCAACCAGAACCGCCGTCGCACCAGATCTTCCGTCACACCAGATTCGCCGTCGGACGCACGAGCCGCTGCGCGCAGCGCACCCGGACCGACGGCCCGAGACCCCCGGAGGCGTTGGGTCCCGTGTCGAACCCCCGCCCGACCCTGGCCGACGTCGCGTCGAGCGCTCGCGTGTCCGTCTCGACGGCCTCGCTGGCGTTCTCGGGCGCCGGGCCGATCGCCGCCGAGACGCGCCGCCGTGTGCTCGCCGCCGCCGAGGAGCTGGGCTACAGCGGTCCCAACCCGCTCGGGCGCCAGCTCCGCAGCGGCCGGTCCGGGATCGTCGGCGTGATCATCGGCGACGCCCTGCGCCGGTCGTTCCGTGACCCGGTCTCGGTCCAGACGCTCGACGGCCTCGTGAGCACCCTCGGGCCGCTCGGTCTCGGGGTGCTGCTCGTGCCCGGCTCGACGGCCCCGGGCGCGCCGGCGGTCGACCCGCTCGTCGAGTCGGCCGCGATGGACGTCGCCGTGATCATGTGGGGCGGGTCGGTCGGAGACCCGGTCCTCGCAGCCCTGCGGCGCCGAGGCACCCCCACGGTCCTCGTCGAGGGTGCGCCGGAGGAGGGCGTCGCGGCGGTCGGCATCGACGACCGCGCGGGGATCGCGCAGCTCGGCCGGTACCTGCTCGAGCTCGGCCACGAGCGGATCGCGACCGTGACACTCGCATTCGGCCACGACCGCCGCGAGGGGCTGGCCGATGCCGACCGGCTCGCCGACATCGAGTGGGCGTACACGCGTCGCAGGCTCGAAGGGCTCGGGGACGCCGGTATCGAGCCGGTCGCGATCTGGGAGACACCCGCCTCCCTCGTCGAGCACGGCACCGCCGCGGGCCGGGCGCTGCTCACGTCGGCCGAGCCGCCGACGGCGATCATCGCGCAGTCGGACCTGCTCGCAGCGGGCGTCGTGCTCGCGGCGCGGGAGCTCGGGCTCCGCGTCCCGCAGGACGTCTCCGTGGCCGGGTTCGACGGGCTCGACCTGCCCTGGCTCGCCCCCGACGTCCTCACGAGCGTCGCGCAGCCGCTTGCCGAGAAGGGTGCCGCCATCGGCCACGCGGTCGAGGCGCTCCTCGCCGGCACCATGCCGGCACCCCAGCTCCTGCCGGTGACCTTGCGCCCCGGCACCACGACGGGTCCGCCGCCTGCGCACCACTCCTGACCTCCCGGCGGGGCGACCCGCACCGAGACCAGGCGGGGCCGCCTACAGCCGGACGACCGCCTGCGCCTTGCCGAGGACCCGGACGCCGTCGCACGTCGCGGTGAGGTCGAGGCGGACCGTACTCGCGGCGACGTCGACCACACCGACGGTCGCGACGACCTCGACGGTCGCAGAGCCCGGGTCGGGGACGGGGACGGGGCGCGTGAACCGCACCTGGTAGTCGACGACGGCACCCGGGTCGCCTGCCCAGTCGGCGACGACCGACGAGACGGCACCCATGGTCCACATGCCGTGCGCGATGACCCCCGGCAGGCCGACCCCGAGGGCGACCCGCTCGTTCCAGTGGATGGGGTTGAAGTCACCGCTCGCACCTGCATATCGCACGAGACGTGCGCGGTCGACGCTGATCTGACGGCGGACGACCTCGTCGCCGACGGACAGCTGCGCGATCGCGGGGCGGGGATCCGTCATGATCCCTCTCCCCGCACCGCGAGGGTCGAGATGACGGTCGCGACCGGGACGCCGTCGTCCGCGGCGATCTCAGCGCGGGTGGTGACCATGGCGAGGCCGGCCCGCTCCGTGATCGAGTCGACGTGCAGGACCGTCACGAGCCGATCGCCCGCGTGGATCGGGCGGTGGTGCGTGAACCGCTCGTCGGCGTGCACGACGCGGCTGAAGTCGATCCCCGCGTCGGGGTCCTCGAGCAGCTGCGCCTCGGCGCGCTGGGCGACGACGACCGCGAACGTCGGAGGAGCGATGACGTCGGGATAGCCGAGCGCGCGCGCTGCCGCCGGGTCGCTGTGCGCCGGGTGCGAGGCACCGACCGCCTGGGCGAACTCGCGGATCTTCTCGCGGCCCACCTCGTAGGCGGCGTTCGGCGGGTACTCGCGTCCCGCGTACTCAGCGTTGACCCGCACGGCCTGAGGCGCCGAGCTCAGGTCAGCGAGTCTCGCGGTGCAGCGTGTGACGCTTGTCGCGCGGGCAGAACTTCGACAGCTCGAGGCGGTCGGGGTCGTTCCGGCGGTTCTTCTTCGTGATGTAGTTCCGCTCCTTGCACTCGGTGCAGGCGAGCGTGATCTTGGGGCGGACGTCCGTGCTCTTGCTTGCCATGGTCTTGTCACCTCTCGCGCCGAAGCGCAACGTACCGGTCTGCGCGCGCCGGCCGACGCGCGGATCTGTCCTGTGGCGGTAGCGGGAGCGGGACTCGAACCCGCGACACCACGATTATGAGCCGTGTGCTCTAACCACCTGAGCTACCCCGCCTTGTATCGATGCGCAGGGGCCGCTTCACGGACGAGCCGTGACACGAACCCCCGACACACCAACAGAGCCCCGAAAGGGAATCGAACCCTTGACCTTCTCCTTACCATGGAGACGCTCTGCCGACTGAGCTATCGGGGCAGCGCGAGCAAGATTACACGGCCGCAGGCGCGCCAGCGAAATCGGCCCCTCGGACCGGTCCGCACCGGGCCCGATCAGCCTCCCTCGGACCGCACTCCCCGCTCCCCGGCCGGGCCTGCGCGCCGCTCCCTGCGGCCGCATCGTGAGACGCGTGGGTTCCGGGAGGGTGATGTTCGCCGCGTTCGCTGCCCCAGCCGGGTGAACTAGCCCACCAACGCTGTGAACTGGACAACTGTCTACGGAAGAGTACGCGGGTGCCCATCGACGACGCCCTCCGCGTGGAGATCACTGACGCTGATGTGCGCGCGGCCAAGAAGGACTGGATCGCCGCACGTGACGGGGTCGACCCCGAACGGGACGTCGAGCGCGCCCTCTGGTACTACAAGCGCCTCATCTCGACCCAGGCGCAGCAGATCGCCGACGAGGTCCGCAAGCCCGGCTACCGCCGGCGCTCGTGACTGGCTGAGCACCCGACCGCACCGGCCGGCTCCCGACAGCGAACGGGGCGCCCTCTCATCGAGAGGACGCCCCGTTCGTTCTGTGGCGGGTGAGGGATTCGAACCCCCGTAGGCGTTGCCAGCTGATTTACAGTCAGCCCCCTTTGGCCACTCGGGTAACCCGCCAAGGTTGTGTGCAGTTGTCTTGCAGTGCAGTGCAGCGCCGCGCACAGCGTGCGGGTGGAAGGATAGCAACTCCAACGGGGTGCTCGCGCAGCATCCCGTCCCACAGACACTCAGCACCACGAACCGGCCCGCCTCGTGCGGCTCGACAGGGAGGACACCATGGCGAGCGAAGCGTCGTTCGACGTCGTCAGCAAGGTCGACCGCCAGGAGGTCGACAACGCGCTCAACCAGGCCGCCAAGGAGGTCGCGCAGCGGTACGACTTCAAGAACATCGGCGCGTCGATCGGCTGGAGCGGCGAGAAGATCCTCATGGTCGCGAACTCCGAGGAGCGCGTGCTGGCGATCCTCGACGTCCTGCAGGGCAGGCTCATCCACCGCGGGATCTCGCTGAAGTCGCTCGACACGGGCGACGGCAAGCCGCGCCCCTCCGGCAAGGAGTTCCGCCTCGAGGCGTCGCTCAAGGAGGGCCTGAGCAGCGAGGTCGCCAAGAAGATCGGCAAGCTCGTGCGCGACGAGGGCCCCAAGGGCGTCAAGTCGACCATCACGGGCGACGAGGTGCGCATCTCGGCGAAGAGTCGCGATGACCTCCAGGAGGTCATCGCGCTGCTCAAGGGGGCGGACCTCGACGCCGCCCTGCAGTTCACGAACTACCGCTAGACCTCGACCGGCTCGGGCGCCACGACGCCGGCGCCGAACCGGGCGAGCGCGAACGCCCCGAGGTCCACACCTGGCACCTCGGGGCGCACCCCGGTCGCCAGGTCGGCGAGCACCTGCCCGATGCCCGGCGTGAACTTGAAGCCGTGGCCCGAGAACCCGGCCCCGATGACGACCGGGCCGATGCGGTCGAGCAGGAACCGCTCGTCAGGGGTCGTCGTGTAGGTGCAGCTGATCGGCGCGGGCGCCTCGGCGTCGAGGCCCGGGAACCACTCCCGGACGTACGCGCGCAGCTCGGCGAGCCGACCGGGCTCGGCCTGGAAGTCCCGGGTGTCCGGGTCGACCACCGGGCCGGTGCCGTGGTGGCCGACCTTCACGCCCTCACCGGGCGTGTGGTGGCCGTACGTGCCGCTGCTCGGGTAGCCGCCGTCGGGCGCGTCCGGCAGGCGGGCCTCGGCGTGCGCGGCGGGATCGACGTGGTGGATGAAGCTGGGCCACGCGTCACCGGCGACGAGCTCCGGGTCGCGCACCGGGAAGTGCGCGGGCTGCTCCTGGGTCACGACGAGCGACGGCAGCACGTCGAACCCGGGCACGCCCGCGAGCAGACCCGCGGTCCAGGCACCGCCGGCCACGACGACCACGCTCGCCCGGAGCTCGCCCGCGACCCCCTCGGAGGTCGGGGACCGGTCGACGACGTGCACGACGGCTCCCCCGTCGGCCCCCACCTCGATCCCCGTCACGCGCACGTCGTGCCGCACCTCGGCGCCGTGCCGGGCCGCCTCCGCCTGGAGCGCCGCGACCGTCCGGTCGGCGTGCGCGCGCCCCGCGACCTTCTGCACCACGACGCGGTCGTCGAACCGCATCCCGGGCCAGCGACCCTGCGCCTCGGGACCCGTCAGGTACTCGAAGGGCACCCCGCACGCCAGGAGCGTCTCGACGAGGCCCCGCAGGGCGCGGACGGGCCCGTGGTCGACGCACCCGTTGAGGGTCAGCAGCTGCTCGCCGGACTCCTCCTGGAGCACGTCCCACCACCGGTGCGCGAACTGGGCGAGCCGCACGTGCCCGACGTCGTCGTACCCGAGCCGGAAGATGCGCCCCGCCCCGTGCGAGGCGCCGCGCGTGTGCCCGGGACCGAACTGCTCGAGGAGCGTCGTGGGCACGCCCCGGCGCGCGAGCGCCCACGCCGCGGCCGAGCCCATCGCTCCCCCGCCGACGACGACCACCCGTCCGTCGCGCGGCCCGTCCGCCTGTGCTCCGACTGCTCCGACCACGCGTTCGCCCGCCTCTCGTCGCCCACCGATGGCGGCACGCTAGCGTGCGTCCGGGTTGTCCTGGTACGTCTGCTCACCAGGAGGACTCGGGGCTCAGTACGGGGGCAGGCCCGCCATGCGCTGCAGCCGGTCGATGCGGTCGGCCATCGGCGGGTGCGTCGCGAAGAGTCGCGCGACCCCGGTGGCCTTGAACGGGTTGGCGATCATGAGGTGCGAGACGTCGACGAGCTTCTGTTCGCGCGGCAGCGGGGCGACCTGCGTGCCGCGCTCGAGCTTGCGCAGGGCCGAGGCGAGAGCAAGCGGGTCGCCCGTGAGGCGGGCGCCGTCCTCGTCCGCGTCGTACTCGCGGGTGCGGCTGATCGCGAGCTGGATCATCGTGGCGGCCAAGGGCGCCAGGAGCGCCATGGCGATGCCCGCGATCGGGTTGGCGTTGCGGTCGCGGTCACCACCGCCGAAGAACATGAGGAACTGCGCGATCGACGTGATGACGCCGGCCACCGCCGCCGCGACCGACGACGTGAGGATGTCCCGGTTGTAGACGTGCGTCAGCTCGTGCCCGAGGACCCCGCGCAGCTCGCGCTCGTCGAGCAGCGCCAGGATCCCCTCGGTGCAGCACACCGCGGCGTTGCGCGGGTTGCGTCCGGTCGCGAACGCGTTGGGGGCTGCCGTCGGCGACACGAACAGCCGCGGCATCGGCTGGCGCGCCGCGGTCGAGAGCTCACGCACGATCCGGTACATGCCGGGCTGCTCGAGCTCGCTCACCGGGACCGCGTGCATCGCACGGATCGCGATCTTGTCCGAGTTCCAGTAGCTGTAGGCCGTCATGACCACGCCCAGCCCAGCGAACAGGAAGATGTACCGGCCCCGCCCGACCGAGGCACCGAGCGCCAGCAGCACGACCCACAGCACCCCGAACAGCGCTGCGGTCTTCAGACCGTTGAAATGACGGTGCCCCATGGGAACGTCCCTGCTCCTTGCGAACCGAGGCCCACGCGGATGTGGGCGTCTGACTTCGACAACGCGCGTCGGAGCCGGAGCGTTCCCTCTCAGACCTGAGGGTCCTGGGTGAGCGGACGCCCGAGCGAGACGGCCACCATGTCCTCCCGCGGGACGACCTTGATCCGCTCGCGACCCTCGGGCTCCCCGAGGGACCGCTCGTGGGCGTCGAGGACCTCCCAGTCGGACCACTGGATGACCTCGACGCCGCGCGCAGCCAGGTGGTCCAGGACCGCCTGCGGGTCGCGGTCCGCGGCCGTGAAGAACGGGTTCGCTGCGTCGTGCGCGTCGCCGAGGTCCTCGGTGAGGTGGCGGATCGTCTCGGTCGCGTCGGACTTGGTGTGCCCGATGAGCCCGACCGGTCCCCGCTTGATCCACCCCGTCGTGTAGACGCCGCGCAGCCGTGTGCCGTCCGCGTCGAGCACGCGTCCCTCGTCGTTCGGGATGACGCCGGCGGCGTCGTCGAACGGGATGTCCACGAGCGGGGAGCCGAAGTAGCCGACCGCGCGGTACACGGCCTGGACCGGCCAGTCGTGCAGCTCGCCCGTGCCCTCGACGTTCCCGTCGCCGCGCAGGACGGTGCGCTCGGTCCGCAGGCCCACGACGTGGCCGTCCTCACCCAGCACCTCGACGGGCTTGTGGAGGAAGTGCAGGTGGATGCGGCGGGTCGCGGTCAGCTCCTCGGGCTCCTTGAGCGTCCAGTCTGTGAGGGTCTTGACGACCTGCTTCGTCTGGTTCGAGGAGTGGATCGCTGTCATGGAGCCCTCGTCGAACTCGAAGTCCTCCGGGTAGACGATGACGTCGACGTCGGGCACGTGGCCGAGCTCGCGCAGCTCGAGCGGCGAGAACTTGACCTGCGCCGGCCCGCGCCGGGCGAACAGGTGCACGTCCGTGACGGGAGACGCCTTGAGGGTCTCGTAGACGTTGGCCGGGATCTCGGTCGGCAGGAGGTCGTCGGCGTGCTTGGCGAGGATCCGGGCGACGTCGAGCGCGACGTTCCCTGCCCCGAGCACCGCGACCTCCTTCGCGTTCAGCGGCCACGTCCGCGGCACGTCGGGGTGCCCGTCGTACCAGGAGACGAAGTCGGCCGCCCCGTAGGAGCCCTCGAGGTCGATGCCCGGGATCGTCAGGGCGGCGTCGCGGATCGAGCCCGTCGAGAAGATCACGGCGTCGTAGAACTGGCGCAGGTCCTCGAGCTTGACGTCGACGCCGTAGTCCACGTTGGCGAGCAGGCGGATGTCGCCGCGCTCGAGCACCTTGTGGAGCGCCACGATGATCTGCTTGATGCGCGGGTGGTCCGGCGCGACGCCGTAGCGCACGAGGCCGAACGGCGCGGGGAGCCGCTCGAAGAGGTCGATGCTGACGTCGACGTCGATCTTCGACAGGATGTCGGCTGCGTAGATGCCGGCGGGGCCGGCGCCGACGATCGCCACACGCAGCTTGCGGTTCGTGCTCACGGGACGCGGGTACCTTCCGGGTCGAGGAAGCGGGTCGAGGAGACCCTGGCAGCTCCGATGGACCTGCCGATCTGCCGATCCACCTGGACTGCAGGGACCGCAGGGGCTGCCGGGGCTGCCGGGCACAGAGGTGCTGACGCCAGTGTACGGCGACCGCCTGGGGCGACCCGGGGCGACCACCACGATGCGGACACGGGCGCACGGCGCGCCTGGCCGTCAGCCGCTGGGCGCGTCCACGACGATGACCGTCACGTTGTCCCGGCCGCCCGCGACGAGAGCCGCCGCGACGAGGTGGTCGGCGGCGTCCTGAGGGTCGTGCCGGGTGCGGAGGATCTCGGCGATGTGCGCGTCGTCGAGCTCGCCCGTCAGACCGTCCGAGCACACGAGCACCCGGTCGCCTGCGCCGAACGCCAACGGGAAGAAGTCCGGCGCGGGATCGTCCCCGCCGCCGCCGCCCAGCACGCGTGTCACGACGTGCCGATACGGGTGACGCGCCGCCTGCTCGGCCGTCAGGAGGCCGCGGGCGACCATCTCGGCGACCTCGGAGTGGTCGACGCTCACCTGGGTGAGCTCGCCGCCCGCGAGCCGGTAGGTGCGCGAGTCGCCGACGTTGACGACGAGCCACGACGGACCGTCGGGTCCGCGCACGACGAGCGCTCCGGTGAGGGTCGTCCCCGGCGGCGGCCCCGACCCCGTGGGGATCGAGCGGATGCGCGCGACGGCTCTCCGCAGGTGCACCGTGACGATCTCCGGCGTCAGGGTCGGCTCGTCGAGCAGCCCACGCAGCGCCTCGATCGTGTAGGCGCTCGCCACCTCGCCCGACTCGTGCCCGCCCATGCCGTCGGCGACGACGAAGACCGGGAAGCGTGCCAGGAAGCTGTCCTCGTTGACCTGCCGACGCGTCCCCCGGTCGGTCGCGACGCCCCAGCTGACCCCCGCCACGGTCGCCGTCATCGAGGCGCCGTCCCCCTCGCGCGGCGACACCGCACGCCAGGTCGTCCGGGCGTGTGCGCCGAGCGGCGCCGCAGGTCGGCGGGCACCGTCAGGACGCGCGGTCGACCAGCGAGGCCGCGAACGACACCAGCGCGTCCTTGGCCGCGCTGTCCGGCAGCGGGTCGAGCTCGGCGACCGCCTCGTGCGCGAGCGCTGTCGCCTGCCGCCGGGTCTGCTCGACCACGTCGTGCCGTCGCAGGGCAGCGACGGCCTGCTCGAGGGCAGCGTCGCTCGACAGGTCGGAGTCCAGCAACGTCACGAGGTCACGGTCGGCGATCGTGCCGGACGGGCCGGCCGCGAGCTCGCGGAGCAGCAGGACGGGCATGGTGGGG
This sequence comes from Cellulomonas sp., assembly GCA_036384595.1. Taxonomy (GTDB): domain Bacteria; phylum Actinomycetota; class Actinomycetes; order Actinomycetales; family Cellulomonadaceae; genus Cellulomonas_A. Next base: position 9,626 of record DASVMA010000091.1, read on the forward strand.
ACACTCTCACGCAGGTCCGTGCCGGGGGTCTTGCCCGTCGTGGCACCGTCGGAGGTCAGGTCGATGACGTCGTCAGCGAGCTGGAAGGCGACGCCGATCTTCTCCCCGAACCGCATGACTGTCGACACCACGTCGGGCGCGCAGCCGGCGAACATGGCACCCAGCCGGGCCGACGTGGCGATGAGTGACGCCGTCTTGTCGGCGAGCACCTGACGGTAGTGCGCGATGGGGTCCTCACCAGGGCGAGGGCCGATCGTCTCGTGGAGCTGGCCGAGGCACAGCCGCTCGAACGTCGAGGCCTGGATCCGCACGGCCTCCGGCCCGAGCCCGGCCACCGTCAGCGACGCCCGCGCGAACAGCAGGTCACCCGTGAGGATCGCGACCTGGTTGCCCCACACCTCGTGCGCAGCCGGCGCACCCCGGCGCAGCGGCGCGGAGTCCATCACGTCGTCGTGGTAGAGCGACGCGAGGTGCGTGAGCTCGACGACGACGGCCGCGTCGATCACCTCGCGGCGTGCCCCGTCACCCAGCTCGGCAGCCAGGAGCGTCAGCAGGGGTCGCAGGCGCTTGCCACCGGCGTTGACGAGGTGGCGGGACGCGTCGTCGACGAGGGTGTCCGCCTGCGTCACGGCGTCACGCAGACGCTCCTCGACCAGCGCCAGGCGACCCGTCAGCAGGTCGGCCAGCACCGGGTCGGCCAGCGGGAGCGAGTCGGCAGAGGTCACGGGATGAACTTAGCTGCCTCGGTCACGAGATCGAGAACCGGCCCCGGGACGACGCCGAGCAGCACCGTCAGGACGGCGCAGATCGCGATGGCCACGAGGGCGAAGCCCTCGGAGGCGACCACGGTCGTCGTCGGCTGCCCGCTCGCAGCTGCCGCGACGGCGCCGTCGGCGTCCGCACCCGCGGGAGCCGTGAAGAACATCAGGACGATGATGCGCACGTAGAAGAACGCCGCAGCCGCCGACGCGAGCACGCCGACGATCGCGAGCCCCGTCGCACCGCCGGCGACCGCCGCGGAGAAGACCGCGAACTTCCCCGTGAAGCCGGCCGTCAGCGGGATGCCCGTGAACGACAGCAGGAACAGGGTGAAGGTCACCGCCAGCACGGGGTGGGTGCGGCCGAGGCCCGCCCACTGGGACACGTGCGTCGCCTCCCCCAGCACCGAGCCCTGCGCGGCGAGGTCCGTCGCCTCGTCGGCGTCGGACCCTGCGCCTGCCGCACCGACGCCCACGGCGACCGGAGCGACGACCGCGCTGCGCTCACGGACGAGCGAGACGATCCCGAAGGCACCGACCGTGGCCGCGCCGTACGCGAGGAGGTAGAAGAGGACCGACGACACGCCCTGCGTGTTCAGCGCGATGATGCCGGTCAGCACGAAGCCCGCGTGCGCGATCGAGGAGTACGCGAGCATGCGCTTGATGTCGGTCTGGAGCAGACCGGCGACCGTCCCGACGACGATCGTGAGGATCGCGACCGCCCACAGCGCGGGGGCGAGGTCCCACTTCAGGTCCGGCAGGACGACGTAGACCATCCGCAGCAGGGCGCCGAACGCCGCGACCTTGGTGCACGCGGCCATGAAGCCCGTGATCGGGGTCGGTGCGCCCTGGTAGACGTCGGGCGTCCACGCGTGGAACGGCACCGCGCCGACCTTGAACAGCAGGCCGACCAGGACCATGAGGGCACCCGCGAGGAGCAGCCCGTCGAGCCCGACGACCGTGTGCGTCGCCTTGGCGATGTCCGCGTAGCGGATCGACCCCGCGAACCCGTACAGCAGCGCGATGCCGAACAGGAGGATCGCGGAGGCGAACGCGCCGAGCAGGAAGTACTTCATCGACGCCTCCTGGCTCAGCAGGCGGCGACGGCGCGCGAGCCCGGAGAGCAGGTAGAGCGGGAGCGAGAGCACCTCGAGCGCGACGAACAGCGTCAGCAGGTCGCCCGTCGCGGGGAAGATCAGCATGCCGCCCGTCGCGAAGAGCACGAGCGGGTAGACCTCGGTCTGGCTCAGGCCCTTGCGCCGCGCGACCTCCTCGTAGTCCGAGCCGGGGACCGCGGCGGCCTGGGGCGCGAACGCGTCCTCGCCCGTCTCGGTGCGGTCGGCCATGACGAGGATCGACAGCAGCGCGAGCAGGGCGATCGTCCCCTGGAGGACGAGCGTCGGGCCGTCGACGACGAGCGAGCCGCCGAGGACGACCGTCCCGCCGTTCGTCCGCACGCCGTTCCACAGCGCAGCGACCGCGACGAGCGCGCCCGCCGTCGCCAGGAGCGAGAGCGTGAGCTGCAGCGGACGGCGCAGCCGCGCGGGCGCGAACGCCTCGACGAGCACGCCGACGACTGCCGCCCCGAGCACCAGCAGCACCGGCGTGAGCTGCGCCCACGCGATGGCAGGCGCGGTGAAGGACCCGGTCACTTGTTGCTCCCCTCGGTCGCCGAGGCGGTCGTGGCCCCGACGGCTGGCACGTCGTGCACGCCGACCAGCTGGAGCGTGGCCTTCGCGGGCTCGCGCACCAGATCGAGCGCGGGAGCCGGGTAGAAGCCGAGCACCAGCATGATCGCGAGCAGCGGCGCGACGGCCCACTTCTCGCGGGCGGACAGGTCGGGCGTGGTCTCGAGCCCGGTGCGTACCGGGCCGGTGAAGATGCGCTGATAGGTCAGCAGGATGTAGAGCGCCGCGAGGATCACCACGACGACCGCGACGACCGCGGCGGGGCGGTGGCGCGCGAAGGTCCCGATGAGGACGAGGTACTCGCTGACGAACGTCGACATGCCCGGGAGCGAGAGCGCCGAGAGGCCGATCGTCAGGAACAGCCCGGCCAGCACCGGCGTGACCTTCTGCAGCCCACCGAAGTCCGCGATCTTCTGCGAGCCACGGCGCCGCACGAGGTACCCGGCGAGCAGGAACAGCCCGCCCGTCGAGAGCCCGTGGTTGACCATGTAGAAGGACGACCCGGCCACGCTGACCGACGTGAAGGCGAAGATGCCCAGCACGATGACGCCGAAGTGAGACACCGACGTGTACGCGATGAGGCGCATGAGGTCCTTCTGCCCGATCGCGAGCAGGCCGCCGTACAGGATCGAGATGACGGCGAGCACGATCACGCCGGGGGCTGCCCAGCGGGACGCCTCCGGGAACAGCGGCAGGCACAGGGTCAGCATCCCGAAGGTGCCGACCTTGTCCAGCACGCCGACCAGCAGCACGGACGTGCCCGCGGGCGCGTTCTCGGCGGCGTCGGGCAGCCAGGTGTGCACCGGGAACATCGGGGCCTTGATCGCGAACGCCACGAAGAACGCGGCGAACAGCCAGCGGCCCGTCGTGACCGGGATGTGCGCGCCGACGAGGTTGTCGATGAGGAAGCCCTGCGGCCCGCCCGGTCCCTGCAGGTAGAGCGCGATGACCCCGACCAGCATGATGAGCCCGCCGGCGAGCGAGAACAGCAGGAACTTCACGGCCGCGTAGCGCCGGTGGACCCCGCCGAAGACCCCGATCATGAAGTACACCGGGATGAGCATCGCCTCGAACAGCACGTAGAACAGGAAGACGTCGCGGGCGGCGAACACCGCCACCATGAAGACCTCGAGGAGCAGGACCAGCGCGACGTAGTGCCGCAGCCGGTCGAGGTCACCGTCCTGCTCGCGCCAGGCGGCGAGGATGACGAGCGGCACCAGGACGACCGACAGCAGGACGAGCGCGAGGCCGACCCCGTCGACGCCCACGGCGTAGCTGACCCCGAACGACGAGATCCACGCGTGGGTCTCGCTGAGCTGGTGGGTGCCCGACGCGGACGTGTCGAACGCGAGCAGCGCACCGACGGCGAGCGCGAGCTCGACGATCGAGAACGCGAAGGCCACGTGCCGCACGATCCGTCGCTGCGACCTCGGCAGCGCCCACACCGTGGCCGCGCCCAGGAGCGGCAGCACGATCAGCGCTGTGAGCCAGGGGAATCCGGAGGATGTCATCGGTCGGTGCTCTCCCTCAGATCCGCGGTGCCAGGACGATGGCGGCGAGGACGACCACGCCCACGAGCATCGTTGCGGCATAGGTGCGGGCGTAGCCCGTCTGGAACTTGCGCACGACGCTGCCGAGGCCCACCGTGAGCTTCGCGAGCCCGGCGAACGCGCCGTCGACGACCTGGGCGTCGCCGTAGACGAGCGACCTGGTCAGGTGCTGACCCGGCTCGACGAGCAGTGCGTCGTTGACCTCGTCCTGGTACAGGTCGACGCGGGCGGCGCGGGTGAGCACCGAGGCCCGCGGCGGCGTGATCGGCACCGTCGCCATCGCGTACTGACGCCACGCCAGCACCACACCGGCGATGACCAGCGCGAGCGTCAGGATGACGAGCAGCCAGACCGGCAGCACGGGCGAGCTCGCCTCGTGGTCGACATGACCGGTGACGGGCTCGAGCCAGCCGGTGAGGCCGCCGCCGAGCTGCAGGACGAAGCCGATCGCGATCGACCCGACAGCGAGCACGATCATCGGCACCGTCATGAGCTTGGGCGCCTCGTGCGGGTGCTGCTTGCTGCCGTCGAGCCGCGCGCTCCACCGCTTCTCGCCCTCGAAGGTCATGAAGAACAGGCGCGACATGTAGAACGCGGTCAGACCGGCACCCAGGAGCGCGACGAGGCCGAAGACCCACGCGCGCCAGGGCGACCCGTCGACCGGCATGAACGCGGCCTCGATGATCTTGTCCTTGCTCCAGAACCCGGAGAACGGCGGGATACCGAGGATCGCGAGCCAGCCGGCCATGAACGTGATCCACGTGACCTTCATGTACCGCGCGAGCCCGCCGAAGCGGCGCATGTCGACCTGGTCGTCCATGCCGTGCATCACGGAACCGGCGCCGAGGAACATGCCGGCCTTGAAGAAGCCGTGCGTGACCAGGTGGAAGATCGCGAACGCGTACCCGATGGGGCCGAGGCCCGCGGCGAGCATCATGTAGCCGATCTGCGACATCGTCGACGCGGCCAGCACCTTCTTGATGTCGTCCTTCGCGGCACCGACGACCGCACCGAACAGCAGCGTGATCGCGCCGACGATCGCCACGACGAGCCGGGCGTCCGGCGTCGCGTCGAAGATCGGGGCCGACCGGACGATGAGGTAGACGCCCGCGGTGACCATCGTCGCCGCGTGGATGAGCGCCGACACCGGCGTGGGGCCGGCCATCGCGTCACCGAGCCACGACTGCAGCGGGAACTGCGCCGACTTGCCGCACGCAGCGAGCAGCAGCATGAGGCCGAGCGCCGTGAGGGTGCCCTGGCTCGCCCCCGCGACCCCCGCGTGCACCGACGTGAAGTCGACCGCGCCGAAGGTCGCGAACATGATCATCATCGCCACGAGCAGCCCGATGTCACCGACGCGGTTCGCGATGAAGGCCTTCTTGGCCGCGACCGCGTTCGGCGTCTTGTGGTTCCAGAAGCCGATGAGCAGGTACGACGCGAGGCCGACGCCCTCCCACCCGACGAACAGGAGCAGGTAGCTGTCCGCGAGGACGAGCAGGAGCATCGCCGCGACGAACAGGTTGAGGTACGCGAAGAACCGGCGACGGTCGACGTCGTGCTCCATGTACGCGACCGAGTACACGTGGATGAGCGTGCCCACGAACGTCACGAGCAGCACGAACGTGAGCGACAGCGGGTCGAGCCGCAGGCCCGCGTCGAGCGTGAACGCCCCCGCGGGGATCCACGAGAACAGGTGCACGTCGACGACGCGCTCGGCAGCCGGGCGCCCGAGGAGCTCGATGAGCGCGACGAGGCCGACGACGAAGCTCAGGCCGGGCGCCAGCACGCCGAGCCAGTGGCCCCAGCGGTCCGAGCGGCGGCCGGCGAGCAGCAGGACGGCCGCGGAGACGGCAGGGAGCGCCACGAGGAGCCAGCCCAGGGAGAGCACGCCCCCGGCCGGCGTCGCAGCGGCGATGGTGTCCTGGCCCACGAGGGCCAGGGTGGTCACGGTGCTCACGGCGGCGGCCCTCAGCTCTTCAACAGGTTGACGTCGTCGACCGAGGCCGACCGGCGGGTTCGGAAGATCGCCACGATGATCGCCAGCCCGACGACGACCTCAGCGGCGGCGACGACCATCACGAAGAAGGCCAGCACCTGCCCGGTGAGGTTGCCGTGCAGCCGGGAGAACGTCACGAGCAGCAGGTTCGTCGCGTTGAGCATGAGCTCGACGCCCATGAACACGATGATCGCGTTGCGGCGCAGCAGCACCGTCGTCGCGCCGATCGTGAACAGGATCGAGGCGAGCACGAGGTAGTTCGTCAGGCTCACAGCCCCTCCTCCCCATCCGTGCCGGTATCCGTGCCGGGCTCGGTGCGCGTGACCGGCGGGAAGGCCGGGAGGCCCGGCGCCTCCACCCCGGGCGGCGCGGCGGCCTCGTGCGGTGACTCGACGAGGGTCCCGACCGCGGTGTCGAGGACGCGGGCGCCCTGCTCCTGACCGCGGACGCGGAGCACGCGCGAGACGGACTCCTCGATCGGGTTGCCCCGCGGGTCGAGCGCGGGCACGTCCATCGCGTTGTGCCGCGCGTACACGCCGGGGGCGGGCAGCGGGGTGAGCCGCTCGCCCTTCGCCACGCGGGAGTCGGCCCGCTCCTTCTGCCCGATGCGCGTGACCAGCCGCTGCCGGTGGGTCAGGACGAGCGCGCCGAGCGCCGCGATGACGAGCAGCGCACCGACGACCTCGAGCGCGAAGGCGTAGTCGCTGAACACGATGCGGGCGATGCCCACCGGGTTCGAGTCGGCGTTCGGCGCCTGGAGCCCGACGGCCTTCGGGTAGGTCGCCCGCACGGCCACGCCGACGAGCACGACACCGAGACCGGCGCCGGCCAGCAGGCCGATCCAGCGCTGGCCGCGGATCGTCTCGACGAGCGAGTCGGACGCGTCGACGCCGACGAGCATCAGGACGAAGAGGAACAGCATCATGATCGCGCCCGTGTACACCACGACCTGGACGACGCCGAGGAATGCGGCGTCCTGCGCGACGTAGAGGAACGCGAGCGAGATCATCACGACGACGACGGACATCGCGGCGTGGACGGCCTTGCGGGCGAACAGCAGGCCCAGGGCCCCGAGGACCATGACCGGGCCGAGCACCCAGAACAGGACGGCCTCCGAGGTGGTCGTCACCCCCGCGGTCGTGAGCGCCGTCGGCAGCGTTCCGGTCAGCACCGCCGGCACGGCGGTCGCGAGCAGGCTCATCGGGTCTCCCCCGCGGCGCTCGTCGAGGTGGTGGTCGACCCGGCGGGCAGCGTCGGGTCGTCCGGGCGGTGCTCGGCGACCCACGCGACCTGCTCGGGCGTCGCGCCCGTCACGTCGCCGCGGTAGTAGTCGGTGTCGGTGGTGCTCGGGACCATCGGGTGCGGTGCTGCGAGCATCCCGCCCTCCATCGGCGCGAGCAGGTCCTGCTTCTCGTAGATGAGGCCCGCACGCGTCGGGCCTGCGAGCTCGTAGTCGTTGGTCATCGTCAGGGCCCGCGTCGGGCAGGCCTCGATGCACAGCGCGCAGAAGATGCAGCGCAGGTAGTTGATCTGGTAGACGCGGCCGTACCGCTCACCGGGCGAGAACTGCTCGTCCGGAGTGTTGTCGGCGGCCTCGACGTAGATCGCGTCCGCGGGGCACGCCCAGGCGCACAGCTCGCAGCCGATGCACTTCTCGAGCCCGTCGGCGTACCGGTTGAGCTGGTGGCGGCCGTGGTAGCGCGGCTGGGTGGGGACGCGCTCGAACGGGTACTGCTCCGTGACCATCGGCCGGAACATGTTCGAGAACGTGACGCCGAAGCCGGCGAACGGAGCGACGACCTCCTTGATCCCCGTACGGGTCGGGATGAGCGACGTGTACGCGGTCGGGGCCGCCACCTCGCCTGCCTTCGGGCGAGGCGTGACGTCCTTGGACGGCTCAGCCACCGTGCACCTCCTGCGTGACCTGCGGGGTCGTCGTCTGGTCCGCGGGCGACGCGGCACGGGCGGACGCGCGCTGCGCGCGGGGGGACGGGGGAAGCACCTGGCCGGGCATGGGCGGGACCGGGTAGCCGCCCGCGAACGGGTCGAACACCACGGGTGGGCCCCCGGCGCCCGGCGCGGGTTGAGGCTTCTTCTCCGGGATCAGGAAGGAGACCAGGACGCCGACGAGCACGACACCGGCCAGCCCGAACAGGATCGCTCGAAGGTCGAGGCCCGAGAACTGCCGGACACCCTGCACGACCGAGACGCACACGACCCAGCCGAGCGCGGCCGGGATGAGCACCTTCCAGCCGAACGTCATGAACTGGTCGTACCGGAAGCGCAGCAGCGTGCCGCGGATCCACACGAACAGGAACATGAACAGCCACATCTTGGCGAGGAACCACAGGACGGGCCACCAGCCGAGGTTGAACATGCCGTCGTTGATGGCCGAGATGGGCCACGGGGCCCGCCAGCCGCCGAAGAACAGCGTCGTGGCGACCGCGGAGACATTCAGCATGTTGATGTACTCCGCGAGGAAGAACCACGCGAACTTCATCGACGAGTACTCGGTCATGAAGCCGGACACGAGCTCGCCCTCGGCCTCGGGGAGGTCGAACGGCAGGCGGTTCGTCTCGCCGACCATCGAGATGACGTAGATGACGAAGGCGGGGAGCAGTGGCAGGAACCACCAGACCGTCGTCTGCGAGCTCACGATCTGCGAGGTCGACATCGACCCCGCGATGATGAACACGCTCACGAGCGACAGGCCCATCGAGAGCTCCTAGGAGATGACCTGGGCGGTCGAGCGGACCGAGCCCAGCAGCGGGTACGTCGAGCCCGAGGACCAGCCACCGAGCACGATGCCGTACACGCCGACCGACGCGCACGCCAGGACGTAGAGGATCGCGACCGGGAAGTCCGTCAGCTGCAGCGGCGTGACGATGCCGAACAGGCTCACGGCCGGCCCGAACGGGATGACCGCGAACGTCAGGAGCGAGCAGAACACCGCGATCATGGGCGCCACGATGTAGACGACCTTGTCGGCCGCCTTGACGGTGATGTCCTCCTTGAACAGGAGCTTCATCGCGTCGGCGAGCGACTGCAGCAGACCGAACGGCCCGTGCACGTTGGGCCCGGGACGCTCCTGCATGCGCCCGACGACCTTGCGCTCGAACCAGATCGCGATGAGCACGCTCGTGAGCAGGAACACGATGATGACGACGGCCTTGAGCAGCCAGATCCAGCCGTTGTCGTGGCTGAAGTCGGCGGTGACGGGGAACTGCGCCCCCGACGCCGCCGGGAGCGCAGCAGCGAGCAGCGTCATGACTGCACCTCCGAGTCTGTGCCGACGGTCAGGTCGGTGCTGCCTACGGCCAGCCGGACGAGCGTCCCGGAGCCGGCCCGCAGCGTGTCGCGGACCTCGCTGCCGGGCGAGCAGGTCGGCAGCCACACGATGTGGTCGCCCATCGGCGTCACCGCGACCGGCAGCGTCACCGTACCCGCGTCGGTCGACACGTCGAGCAGGCCGCCGTCCGCCACGCCGACCCCGGCGGCCGTGGCCGCCGAGATGCGGGCGACCGGACGCTTGGCCGTGCCCGCGAGGAACACCTCGCCGTCCTGCAGGTGACCGGCGTCGAGCAGCTGGTGCCACGTCGCGAGGACCGCGTGCCCCGGAGCGATGGCGGGCGGCTCGACCGACTCGGCCTGCGGTGCGGCGACGCGCTCGCCGTCCCATGCGCCCAGGTCGTCGAGCTCGTCGTGGACCTCGGTGAGGGTGCGCAGCCCGAGCGTGACGCCGAGCGCGTCGGCCAGCGCGTCGAGGACGCGGTGGTCGGACATCGCGGTCGACGTGAGGGCCTGCGGGAACGGCCGCGGCCGCCCCTCCCAGTTGAGGTACGTGCCCGGCTTCTCGACCGGGGGCGCGACCGGGAGGACGACGTCCGCCAGGTCCGTGACCTCGGAGGGACGCACCTCGAGCGAGACCAGGAAGCCCACGGCGGCGAGCGCCTCGCGCGCCGCGGCAG
>DASVMA010000092.1:0-9108 GCA_036384595.1 Cellulomonas sp.
CGAGCGGCTCGTCCGAGGGCCCGAGGTCGGCGCCCACGTCGAGCAGCGCCACGAGCCCGGGGTGCGCCAGCCCGCCGAGGACACGGGCCTCGGCGGCGAACCGCCGGATGTCTCGCGGCCCGACGTCGGCCAGGTCGACGACCTTGATGGCGACCGGCCGGGCGAGCCGTTCGTCGAGGCCGCGGAAGACGGTGCCGGCCCCGCCTCGCCCGATGGGCGCGAGCAGCTGGTAGCGGCGGCCCAGCCACCAGTCGCGCAGCCCGTCGGCGTTGAGGGTGCCCACTGTCCTGTCGACCCCTCTCGAGCGCTCGTCGGACGCGTCGCGCCGGTGCGGCGTCCGGCGGGTATCGATCCGGTGCCGCAGGAAACGCTAGGCCGGACGACCCCCGTGCGCATCCCGACGCGGTCCGACGAGGGGTCGACGAACCGGCGCGGCCACGCGTGGCTCGGTCCAGCCACCCACGGGGCTCCGCCGGTGGGATGATGCTGCGGTGCCCACGACTGTGACCCCGACGTCTGTCGCGCCGTACGACGCGATCCTCCTCTACTCGTTCGGAGGGCCCAACGGTCCCGAGGACGTGCTCCCGTTCCTGCGCAACGTCACGCGCGGCAAGAACATCCCCGACGAGCGACTCGCGGTCGTCGGCGAGCACTACGCCCACTTCGGCGGTCGCAGCCCGATCAACGCGCAGAACCTCGAGCTGCTCGAGGCGCTGCGCGGCGAGCTCGCGCGGCGCGGCGTGACGATCCCCGTCGGATGGGGCAACCGCAACTGGGAGCCGTACACGCTCGACGCGCTCGCCGGGCTGCGCGAGCAGGGTGCCGAGCGGGTCCTCGCGATCGTCACGAGCGCCTACGGCTCGTACTCCGGCTGCCGCCAGTACCGCGAGAACCTCGCGGCCACGCTCGTCAGCCTCGGCGCCACGACGCCCACGGGCGACGACGGCGGAGCGGGCCTCGTGGTCGACAAGCTCCGGCACTACCTCAACCACCCCGGGTTCGTGCGTGCGAACGTGGACGCGGTCGTGGAGGCGTACGCGACGCTGGCCGAACGGACAGGTCGATCGCCCGCCGACGCGGCCGCCGCGCCGCTCGTGTTCGTCACGCACTCGATCCCGACGACCATGAACGAGGCGTCGGGGGCGCAGCGTCCCAGCTACCTGGACCAGCACCTCGACGTGGGCGCGCTCGTCGCGGCCCAGGCGGCGGAGCGGCTCGGTCACCCGGTGGACTGGACCCTCGCGTTCTGCTCGCGCTCCGGCCCGCCGAGCCAGCCGTGGCTCGAGCCCGACGTCAACGACCTGCTCACGGAGCGCGCCGCGGCCGGGATGACGTCCGTGGTCCTCGCCCCGATCGGGTTCGTCTCGGATCACATGGAGGTCGCGTTCGACCTCGACACCGAGGCGCTCGAGACTGCTCGCAGGCTCGGCGTCGAGGCCGTCCGCGCCGGCACCGCGGGGACCCGGGCGCCGTTCGTCGAGGGGCTGATCGACATGGTGCTCGAGCGCGCCGCGGTCGAGCGGGGCGAGGACGTGGTCCGCGCGACGGTCGGTGCGTTCGACGCCTGGCCCGACGTGTGCCGTCCCGGCTGCTGCCGACTTCGAGCCGGCGTCGACAGCGGCGTGCCGGCAGCCTGCGGCTCGGACGAACCGACGACCCCGGCCGACCCGCTCGGTCATGTCGCACCGCGCGACGACACCTCGACGACAGGAGCGCGACGATGAGCACGCACGCAGGAACCGACGAGCACGGCACCCCCGGCGCGCACGGCGTGGCACCCGAGGCTGTCAACGCCTCGATCCGCTACGCGATGTTCTCGGTGTTCGCGCTCGAGGAGGCGCTGCCCGAGGACGACGACGAGCGCGCGCAGCTCGTCGCCACCGCTGAGGCCGCGGTGCGCGACGGCGTCCCCGGCCGGCCCGCGGGCGACCTGGTCGTGCGCGGGTGGTACGACGTCTCGGGGCTGCGTGCCGACGCGGACCTCATGGTGTGGTGGCACGGCGACAGCATCGAGGCCGTCCAGGGCGCGTACCAGCGCCTGCGCGCGAGCGAGCTCGGACGGCACCTGCTGCCCGTCTGGTCCGTCGTCGCGCTGCACCGGCCCGCGGAGTTCAACCGGTCCCACATCCCGGCCTTCCTGGCCGGCGAGGACGCCGGGTCCTACCTCTGCGTCTACCCCTTCGTCCGCTCCTACGAGTGGTACCTGCTGCCCGAGGCCGAACGGCGCGACATGCTCGTCGAGCACGGCCACGCCGCCAAGGACTTCGCCGACGTCCGGGCCAACACCCTCGCGGCGTTCGCACTCGGCGACTACGAGTGGATCCTCGCGTTCGAGGCCGAGCAGCTCGACCGGATCGTCGACCTCATGCGGGAGCTGCGGGCCGTCGAGGCGCGGCGCCACGTCCGCCTCGAGGTGCCGTTCTACACCGGCCCCCGTGTGAGCCTGACCGAGTGGGCAGACCGGCAGCCGCGCGACGCCTGACCGGGCGGCGCCCGGGAGCGACCGCCCCTGGGCGCCGGTCGGCGCGCGTGCCATGATCGGGCGATGAAGCGTCTCGCGGGCTCGACGTGGCGGTTCGAGGACGTCGACGGGGTGCCCGTCGGGCCGGTCCCCGAGCGCGCGCGGCCCCAGCTCACGTTCGAGGACGACGGCCAGGTGTTCGGGACCGGCGGGATCAACCGGTTCCGTGGCACCTACACCGTCGAGGGCGACCGGCTCACGTTCGGTCCGCTCGCGACCACGCAGATGGCGGGCATCCCTGAGCACGTAGCCCGTGAGGGGGCGATTCTCGAGCTCCTGAGCGGCGCACCGACCGTCCAGGTCGACGGCGACGCGCTGGTGCTCGTCGACGCCGCCGGCCGGTCGTCGCGGCTGACCCGCGTGCGGCCCGACGGCGTCAGCTGAGCCCGGCGCCGTCCAGACGACCCGTGCCGAGTCCGGGCCAGACCTCGGCGAGGGCCTCCAGGGTGTGCACCCGCGTGGCCACGTCGAACGCGGTGGCCGTCACGAGCAGCTCGTCGGCGCCGGTCCGACGCACGAGGTCGTCGAGCTCGGCGGCTGCGCGCTCGGCGGTCGTGGCGATCTGCGTCCCGGGCATCCGCGCGAAGAAGTCGCGCGCCGCGTCCGGGTCGAGCTCGGCGAGGATCCGGGCCGCCTCGTCGGGGCTCACGATCGGGCCGAGCGGACGTGCCGTGCGCAGGCTCAGCGCCATGACGCGGCTCGGCCCGGCGAGGTGGAAGGCCTCGGCGGCGGTGTCCGCGATGATGACCGACGACGAGACCATGACGTGCGGCGCGTCGAGCACCGCCGAGGGTCGGAACGCCGCCCGGTACGCCGCGACCGCCTCGCCGGTGTGGCCCGTCGAGAAGTGGTGCGCATAGCTGTACGGCAGGCCGAGCTCGCCCGCGAGCTGCGCGCTGAACAGGCTCGACCCGAGCAGCCAGGCCTGCGGCGTCGACGCCTGCTGGGGTGTGGCGAGCAGCCGCCGTGCCCGGACCGAGGGCGCGCGGCCCCCGGGAGCCTGCCCGAGGAGAGCCAGCACGTCGAGGAGCTCGGCGGGGAAGTCCTCAGCGCCGAGGCCCTCGACGGTCCGGCGCAGCGCAGCGGCCGTGGCGGGGTCCGTGCCGGGTGCGCGGCCGATGCCGAGGTCGATGCGGCCGGGATGGAGCGCCTCGAGCATCGCGAACTGCTCGGCGACGACGAGTGCCGGATGGTTGGGGAGCATGACGCCGCCAGAGCCGACCCGGATGCGCCGGGTCGCGGCCGCCAGGTGGGCGATGAGGACACCGGGGGAGGTCGAGGCCACGGCCGGCATGGCGTGGTGCTCGGCGACCCAGAAGCGCGCGTAGCCGAGCTCGTCGGCCGCCCTGGCGAGCTGCGTCGTGGCAAGGAGCGCGTCCCGGCTCGTCGTCCCCACGGCCACCGGCGAGGTGTCGAGGACGCCCACAGGGATCGTCCGGACGTCACCGGGCACCGCTGCGGCGGGCTCCTGACCAGGTTCGACGGGCTCGTGGGTGGGCGCGGCAGAGGGCGGTGGCACGAAGGAGTTCACGTGGACAGCAACGTCACGACGGGCCCGTCCCATCCCGTCGTCAGGATCAGGGGTACAGGCCGCGGATCTGGTGGGCCTCGGCGACGCGTCGGACACCGATCATCATCGCGGCGTCGCGCAGGCTCAGCCCCTGCGTGCGCGCTGCCTCGGCGACCGCCGCGTACGCCTCGAGCATCCGGTGCTCGAGGCGCTCCTCGATCTCCCGCTCGGTCCACCAGTACGCCTGGTTGGCCTGGACCCACTCGAAGTACGACACGACGACCCCGCCGGCGTTCGCCAGGATGTCGGGAACGACGACGATGCCGCGCTCGGCGAGGATGACGTCCGCGCGGGCGGTCGTCGGACCGTTGGCCGCCTCGACGACCCACGCCGCCTTGACCGACCCCGCCGTCTCGGCGTCGAGCACCCCCTCGACCGCGGCGGGCACGAGGACGTCGACGTCGAGCGCGAGGAGCGCCGTGTTGTCGATCGGCTCACCGCCCGCGAACCCGACGACCGAGCCCGTCGCCGCCACGTGGGCGAGCAGCGCGGGGACGTCGAGGCCGTCCGAGGCCTGCACCCCGCCGTACTGGTCGCTGACCGCGACGACGGTCGCGCCCGCCTCCGCGAAGAACCGTGTCGCGTGCGAGCCGACCTTGCCGAAGCCCTGCACCGCGACGCGCACCTCCGACAGTGCGACGCCCGCACTGGCGAGCGCGGCGCGAGCGGTGTGCACGACTCCCCGCGACGTCGCGGTCGCGCGGCCCAGCGAGCCCCCGACGGCCAGCGGCTTGCCGGTCGCGACGGCAGGGATCGTGTAGCCGCGGTTGACCGAGAACGTGTCCATGACCCAGGCCATGGTCTGCTCGTCGGTCCCGATGTCGGGCGCCATGATGTCGCGCTCGGGGCCGATCATCGGCATGATCTCGCTCGTGTACCGGCGCGTGACGCGCTCGAGCTCCGACTTCGAGTACCGGCGGGGGTCGATCGTGACCCCACCCTTCGCGCCGCCGTACGGCAGCTCGACGACGGCGCACTTCCACGTCATGAGCATCGCGAGCGCCCGGACCTCGTCGGGGTCGACGCTCGCTGCGTACCGCAGGCCGCCCTTGCCGGGCCCGCGGGAGATGTTGTGCTGCACGCGGTAGCCGGTGAACAGCTCGATCGTGCCGTCGTCGCGGCGCAAGGGGATCGACACCGTGATCTCGCGGCGCGGCGTGGCGAGCATCTCGTGGAGGCCGCCGTCGTACCCCAAGACGTCGACGGCCTTCGCGAGCTGGGCGCGGGCCGTTCCGAGCGGGGAGGGGCTCTCGAGGAGGGGGGCGGCGGGCTCCGTCATGCGGGTGTGCCTCCTGGCGCGATCCGGCCCGGTCGCGGACGGCCGGGCTGCGCGGTCGGGAGTGTCCCGTCGGCACCGTCGCCGACCGCCCGTACTGCGCTCGTGCCTACCTTGCCATGACGACCGAGCAGTTGGTCAGGCCGACCCGCGGATCACGAGCTCCGGAGCGAAGATGAGCGGCTCGCGGTCGCCGCTGCCGTGCAGCTGGTCGAGGAGCCGTGCACCGGCGGCCCGGGCCATCGCGATGACCGGCTGGATCACGGTCGTCAGCGGCGGGTTGGTCGAGGTGGCGACGCCGACGTTGTCGTATCCGACGATCGCGATGTCGCCCGGCACGTCGCGGCCGAGCTCGGCCAGCACCCCCATCGCGCCGACGGCCATCAGGTCGGACGCGACGAACAGCCCGTCGATGTCGGGGTGCGCGGCGAGGAGCCGGCGGGCAGCGGCCGCACCCGACGTGATGGTGAAGTCGCCGTGCACGACGGCGTCCTCGGGGAGCCCGGCAGCGCGAACGGCCTCGCGCCAGCCCGTCAGGCGGTCGATCCCCGCGGACATGTCCAGGGGACCGGCGATCGTCGCGAGGCGTCGCCGACCGATGCTGATGAGGCGCTGCGTCGCGATCCGACCGCCCTCGACGTTGTCGGTGTCGACGTACTGCGCGACGCTCTCGCCCGTCAGCGGACGCCCCACGAACACGTTCGGGAGGCCCGACATCTCGAGCGCGCGGTCCAGCTCGTCGTCGCGGTGGTGCGAGACGACGATCGCGCCGTCGACGTGCCCGTTGCGGAGGTAGCGGATCGTCCTGGCGCTGTCGCCCGGACGAGCGATGACGAGGACGAGCTGCATCTCGGAGTCGGCGAGCGCCGTGCTGAGCCCGTTGAGCATCCCGGCGAAGAACGGGTCCGACAGGACGCGCTCGTCGGGCTCGGGGACGACGAGCGCGATGGAGTCGGTCCGGCGGGTGACGAGGGAGCGCGCAGCGCGGTTCGGCGTGTAGCCGAGGTCGGCGATCGCGGCCTCGACGGCCGCCTGCGCCTCGGGGGAGACCCGGAGACCGCCGTTGATCGCGCGGGACGCCGTCGAGCGCGAGACGCCGGCCCGCTCGGCCACCTGCTCGAGCGTGGGCGCCGGGGGGCGTCCGAGCGCGGGGCGGAGCGCATCGTTGTCGATCACCATGGGTCGTCCCCTCATGAGGCTGCCGGAGCAGCGAATGCAGCAAGAAGTGGTGGGCGGGACCTGCCGCGCAGGCCCCGCCCCCGGGCGATCAGCCCTTCACCGCTCCCTGCATGATGCCCGCAACGAGCTGGCGACCGGCGAAGATGAACACGACGACCAGCGGCACGACCGACAACGTGACACCGGCCATGATCAGGGCCATGTCCTTGAAGTAGGACGACTGCAGCAGCTGCACGGCGACTGGCAGTGTCGGGTTCGACGATCCGAGCACGATGAACGGCCAGAAGAAGTTGGTCCAGGATCCCACGAACGTGAACAGCGCCAGCATCGAGGCCGCGGGACGCGCCGCGGGCAGCGCGACATGATAGAAGGTCTGGATCATCGAGGCGCCGTCGACGCGCGCAGCCTCGATGAGCTCGTAGGGAAGGGCCGACTCGAGGTACTGGGTCATCCAGAACACCCCGAACGCGGTGACCATGCCCGGCACGATGACGGCCGTGAGCTTCCCGGTCCAGCCGAGCTTCGACATCACGATGAAGAGCGGGACGATGCCGAGCTGCGTCGGCACGGCCATCGTCGCGATGACGAACACCAGCAGGGGACCGCGGCCCCGGAAGCGGAGCTTCGCGAAGGAGAACCCGGCGAGCGTCGAGAACAGCACGACCGAGGCCGACGTGAGGACCGCGACGATGACGCTGTTGCGGAAGGCCTTCCAGAACTGGATCTTCGAGGTCAGGACGCGGTGCACGTTGTCGAAGAACTCGCCGTGGGGCACGAGCGACGGGATCGGGTGCTGCGCGATGGCCCCGGCGTTCGAGCTGGCCAGCAGGAATGCGTAGTAGAGCGGGTACGCCGAGATCAGGATGACGACGCCGAGGATCACGTAGGTGAGCCAGCCGGCACGCCGGTCGGAACCAGCGCCGGTCGAGATGTGCCGTCTGCGTGCTGCCGCCCGGGCAGCACCGCGGCCCGCGGTCTGCTGGATGACGGGGATCGAAGGCGCGCTCATCGCTTGGCCTTCCTTCCGGACTTCGGCGCCGAGTCGGTCGAGATCCGGCGGGTGAGGGAGAAGTTGACAATGCCCACGGCAACGATGATGAGGAACAGGATCCAGGCGACGGCAGCGGCGCGCCCGAAGCTCTTCTGGGCACCCCAGCCGAGCTCGTACAGGTACATCGTCACGGTCAGCCACTGGCGGTCCGCGCCGCCCTGGCCGAACTGGTCGTACATGCGGGGCTCGTCGAAGATCTGCAGCCCGCCGATGGTCGAGGTCACGACGACGAAGATGATCGTCGGCCGCAGCATCGGGACGGTGATCGAGAAGAACTGGCGCATGCGCGCGGCGCCGTCGAGGATCGCGGCCTCGTAGAGGTCACGGGGGACCGCCTGCATCGCCGCGAGGAAGATCAGGGTGTTGTACCCGATCCACCGGAAGTTGACCATCGTCGCGATCGCGACGTGGCTGGACAGGACGTCGGCGTGCCAGCGGATCGAGTCGAGCCCGATGTTGTTGAGCATCGTGTTGATCATGCCGTGCTGGTCCGCGAAGAGCTTCGAGAAGATGAGGCTGACCGCCACGGGGGCCACGACGTAGGGGAGGAGGACACCCATGCGCCAGAAGGTCCGCGCCCGCAGGTTCGCGTCGAGCACCGCCGCCAGGATGATCGCGATGAAGATCTGCGGCACGGACGACAGCAGGAAGATGCTGAAGGTGTTGCGCAGCGCGCGCCAGAAGTTGGGCTCCTGCAGCACGAACGCGAAGTTGTCGAACCCGACGAAGGCACCCTCACCGCCGATGAGGTGCCACTTGTGCATCGAGACGTACGCCGTGTACGCCAGCGGGAACAGGCCCACGACGGCGAACAGGATGAAGAACGGGGAGATGTACAGGTACGGCGAGAGCTTGACGTCCCAGCGGCCGAGCTTCTGACGCAGGCCGACGCGGCGAGGTTCGCGGTCCCGCGTCGGCGGAGTGGGGCGGCGGTCCAGTTGTGGCGTGGTCGAGGTCGACATCGTGATCCTTAGCGTGGCGCTGGGTGAGGTGAGCGTATCCGGGCTGAGTCGGCCCGCCGGTGCCTGAGCACCGGCGGGCCGGCTCGGTCGGGCATCAGCCCAGTGCGCTCACGGCGTCCGTGAACTTCGTCCACGAGGTCGCGATGTCATCCGTCTTGTCGACGTCGACACGGCTGATCGCCTGCTGCATCGCGTCGTTGATGGCGAAGTAGTTCGGACCCTTGAACGGCGGGGTCGCGGGCAGCGCCTTGGCGCGGTTCGCGAGGATCTCGCCGGTCGGAGCGTTGTTGAAGAAGGCGTTCTTGACACCGAGGAGGTCGGGGCTGGAGAGCGCCTTGACCTGGCTCGGGAAGGTGCCCTTGTACTTGAACGCGGTGATCTGCTGCTCAGGGGCGGTGAGCCATGCGGCGAGGGCCTTGGCCTCCTCCGGGTGCGCACCCTGCGCGGGGACGGTCAGGAAGGAGCCGCCCCAGTTGCCGGCGCCGCCGGGGAAGACGTCGGCGACGTCCCAGCCCGAGACACCCTTCGCGTTGCCCTCGATGACGCCGA
>DASVMA010000093.1:0-21815 GCA_036384595.1 Cellulomonas sp.
CTGCGGGAGCGTCGCTGTCACCGGGACCGACGTGATGAACCGTGCGCCGAGCCCGCCGTACCAGCCGGTCCGGTAGATGTCGATCGTGTACGCCTTGGCGTTCGTGTCGACCTTGAACCCGATCGTTGAGCCGACATTGACGGAGATGTCGGTCGCGAAACCCTGGATCGAGGCGTCGCCTGCTCCCGTGATGTCCCACACCGACGGGTCGGTGCCGGTCTTGGAGTTCTCGCACACGATGGGGTTGCTGCCCACGGCGCAGGGGTCCGCCGCGCTGGCTGGGCTGGCGAACACCGCAACCAGCGACGACACGGCCAGTGCCAGCGTTGCTCCGATCGCCACGGGACGACGGGACGCGCGGCGCGCGATGGTGCTCATGACGATCACTCCGGACACTTTGGAAGGGAAACTGCTGACGGACTCGCCGAGTGCCCGCTCGACGCGCAAAGATCGGTCCGGACGCCCGCCCGGTGGTGCGTCGCACCCGAGACGCGGAGGCCCGCATGCCCGACGCCACCCAGACCGACTCGCCCCAGGCCGCGGCCCAGGTCGCCGCGACCGCGGACGTCGACCCGCGCGCGACGCTCGGACCCGGCACCCGCGTCTGGCACCTCGCACAGGTGCGTGAGGACGCCGTCGTCGGCGCGGACTGCATCGTCGGACGTGGTGCGTACCTCGGCCCGGGGGTCCACGTCGGTGACCGGTGCAAGATCCAGAACTACGCCCTGGTCTACGAGCCGGCGGTGCTCGAGGACGGCGTCTTCATCGGGCCGGCCGTGGTGTTCACGAACGACTACTACCCGCGAGCCGTCAACCCGGACGGCACCCTCAAGTCCGGCGACGACTGGCACGCCGTGGGCGTCACGGTGCGCACCGGCGCGTCGATCGGTGCGCGCTCGGTGTGCATCGCACCTGTGACCATCGGCGCCTGGGCGCTCGTCGCGGCCGGCTCCGTCGTGACCGGCGACGTCCCCGACTACGCGCTCGTCGCCGGGGTCCCCGCGCGGCGCATCCGCTGGGTCGGTCGCGCCGGCGAGCCGCTCGAGGCGATCGACGCGCAGACGTGGAGATGCCCCCGGACGGGGGATCTCTACACGGAGGCCGACGGCAGGCTGTGGGCTCATGGGGCGGCTCAGTAGGCCCCGGACGCGCCGAACACGGCGCGGCCCGTCTTCCACAGGATGAGCAGGTCCATCGCGACCGACCAGTTGTCGACGTAGCGCAGGTCCAGGCGGACCGACTCCTCCCAGCTGAGGTTGGCGCGACCGCTCACCTGCCACAGACCGGTCAGCCCCGGACGCACGTGCAGTCGGCGGTTCACGGCGTCGCGGTACGCGTCGACCTCCTCGGGCAGCGGCGGCCGGGGGCCGACGAGCGACATGTCGCCGCGCAGCACGTTCCAGAGCTGGGGCAGCTCGTCGAGGGAGTAGCGGCGCAGCACCCGTCCGACCGGCGTGATCCGCGGGTCGTCGTGCATCTTGAACATGAGCCCGTCGCGGTCGCTGCTGGCGAGGAGCGCGGCGCGGCGGGCGTCCGCGTCCTTGTACATGCTGCGGAGCTTCCACATCGTGAACTCGCGGCCGTCCACACCGATGCGCTTCTGCTTGTAGAACGGCACCCCCGGGCTGGTCAGCGCGACGGCGGCAGCCGACCCGAGGATCACCGGCAGCGCGGCGGTGAGCAGCGTCGCGGCGAGCGTCCTGTCGAGCACGGCCTTGACGAGCATGCGCGAGCGAGGCGAGCTCGTCTCGACCTCGAGCAGAGTCAGGCCTGCCGTCGGACGCAGCTGCACGCGCGGACCCAGGACCTCGACGAGCCCGGGGGCGACGACGAGCTCCGTGCCCGATCGACCCAGCGCCCAGGACAGCCGCCGAAGCGCCTCGCCGGCAAGCTCGCTGCCGGTGACGATGACGACGTCGATGTGGTGGTCGTAGGCGACCTGAGGGATGTCCGCGAGCGCGCCGAGGGTGGGGACACCGTCCTGCGGCGGCTGGTCGGCGATCGAGGGCAGGCAGACCCCGACGATGCGGTAGCCGTGATAGGTCGCGGCACGCAGGTCGGTAATGATCCGGTGGACCGACTCGGCGTCGCCGACGACGAGCGTGCGGGACATCGCCTCGCCGCGAGACCGGCGGGAGTGGAGCGACTGGCGCAGGCCGTACCGGCCGACGACCACCGCGGGCACGACGGCCAGCACGGTGGAACCGACCACACCGCGCGGCATGTCCACCGCGAGCGCGACACTCACGAGGCCGACGGTCGCGACGGCGCCGACGCCTGCGCGCAGGACCGAGCGGAACTCCTCCGGGCCGTCGCCGAGCGACTTGTGGTCGTAGCCACCGAACGCGGCGATGAGCACCACGAACACGACGCCGACGGCGACCGACCAGACGGCCCGCGGCCCGTCGAGAGCCTGCATGACGAACAGCACCAGCAGGACGACCAGCGAAGCGACGAGCAGGTCGACCGTCAGGGCGTGGCGCACGTACGCAGCAGCCGTCGCGTGCCAACCTGAGACGTCGCGGCCCGTGACGCGGTCCTCGGCGACTCGCCTGCGTGCCACGAACGGCTCGCTCGAGGCCCAGGAGAGACGCGGACCGCCGGCAGTCCGCCGACGGTCGTCGAAGTCCTCCGGGACCTCCGCCGGGACGTGGGCCTCCGGGGTTGGCTCGATGTCCGCGGCCTGGTCGCTGTGGTCATCCAAGATTGTCATGTTTCCCCCGCTCGACGAGAGTGTCGTCAAGCAGGAGGCTATGGCGCCCGTTGTGATACCGATAGACCCTTATGTCCGATTTCACCCTCGCGGCACCAGGCTTCACCCGCTCCAGGCCGCGTCACTCACCAGTTCGGGTGATGTCCCCCGCACACCGGGGTCAGGCCTTGGTGTGGTACTTCAGCTGCGCCTTCTCGAGCCCCTCGGTCACGACCAGCTCGACGGCGTCCGCCGCCGCGTCGACGAGCCACCCGAGGTCCTTGCGCTCGGCCGCCGTGAAGTCCCGGAGGACGTAGTCGGCCGCCTCCATCCGGCCCGGGGGGCGCCCGACGCCGACCCGGACCCGTACGTAGTCCTTCGTGCCGAGCGCCTTGGTGGTGTCACGCAGACCGTTGTGGCCGCCCTCGCCGCCACCGATCTTGAGCTTGATGTCCCCGAAGGGGATGTCCAGGTCGTCGTGCACCATGACGACGCGCTCAGCCGGCACGTCGTGGTACTGCGCGAGCGCGGCCACCGGCCCGCCCGAGACGTTCATGAAGGTGCTCGGCTTGGCGAGCACGACGCGTGGACCCGGCGCACCGCCGGGCAGCACACCGATCCGGGCCTCGCCGACCGCGGCCTTCGGACGTCGCGACAGCATGCCGCCACCCGAGCCGAGGACGACGCCGGTGCGGCGCGCGAGCTCATCGACGACCATCGCTCCCACGTTGTGCCGGTTGCCGGCGTACTGCGCCCCGGGGTTGCCGAGGCCGACGACGAGCCAGGGGCCCTCGGTCATGTCGATCCTTCCGTTCGCCCCGCAGCGGCGGGGAACGCGAGCGCGCCCGGCACCGTCGAACGGTACCGGGCGCGATCGCGTGCGCAGGTCCGCGGCCCGAGGCCGCGACCCGTGGGGTTGCTCAGGCCTCGGCGGCCGCGGCGGACTTCGCGGACTGCGAGGCAGCCAGGTCGGCAACGGCGGCGTCGGCCGCGATGTCGGCAGCAGAGGTCTGCGGTGCCGAGATCGTCAGGACGGTCGCGTCGGGGTCCGTGATCAGCGTCGCACCCTCAGGCAGGGTGATCGCACCGGCGGTGATGAGGTCGCCGTCCACGAGACCCTCGATCGAGACCTCGACGTGCCGCGGCAGGTTGGTCGCCTCGGCCTGGAGCTCGAGCGTCTGCAGCTCGACGATGTGGATCGTGCCCGGGTACGACTCGCCGACGACGACGACGGGGATCTCGACGTCGACCTTCTCGCCCTTCGTGACGATCAGAAGGTCGACGTGCTCGATGACGTTCTTGACCGGCTCGCGCTGGACGTCCTTCGTGATGGCGAGCGTCGTCTTGCCGTCGATCTCGATCGCGAACAGCGCGTTGGCCTGCTTGAGCGCGAGGAACGTCTCGTGGCCCGGGAGCGACACGTGCAGCGGGTCCGAGCCGTGCCCGTAGAGGACGGCAGGGATACGACCGGCGCGGCGCGTGCGGCGGGCCGCACCCTTGCCGAAGTCGGTGCGGGTGGTGGCGACGAGCTTGACCTCGGACACGGGAACTCCAGATGTGGACGACGACAGATGGGGGCCTGCAGTGGTGGTGGCCTCGACGCGGGACGCAGGACGGGCACGCGGAGGCGTCCTGCCCAGTCGATCACGGAGTTGGTGGTCCGGTCCGATCTGCGGATCTCCCGCAGCCCTGACCGTCCGACGTCCCTCGCCGAGGCAACCTGACGATCTTACCCGCCGCGGCGCTCATCCCCAACCGGCGCGCGACCGCAACCCGCGCTCGACCAGAACCCAGGTGGGACGTCGCCGGCTGGGTGTGCGCCGGCGCTCGCCGGGTACGCCCAAGAACGACCCGGGCGCTCAGGCCTGGCCGTCGAACAGCGACGTCACCGAGCCGTCGTCGAACACCTCGCGGATCGCACGAGCGAGCAGAGGGGCGATCGAGAGCACCGTGAGCTGCGGGAACCGGCGGTCCTCGGGGATGGGCAGCGTGTCAGTGACGACGACCTCGCGTGCCCCGCACTGCATGAGGCGGTCGACGGCGGGGTCGGACAGCACACCGTGCGTGGCGGCGACGATGACGTCCTTGGCGCCGGCCTCCATGAGGACCCGCACCGCCCCCGTGATGGTCCCTGCCGTGTCGATGAGGTCGTCGACCAGCACGCAGCTGCGGCCCTCGACGTCGCCCACGACGCGGTTCGCGACGGTGCGGTTCGGGCGGCTGATGTCGCGCGTCTTGTGGATGAAGGCGAGGGGTCCGCCGCCGAGCTTGGCGGCCCACTGCTCAGCGACCCGGATGCGGCCTGCGTCGGGCGAGACGACCGTCACGTTCGAGGTGTCGACGCGGGTACGGACGTACTCGACGAGGATCGGCATCGCCCAGAGGTGGTCGACAGGGCCGTCGAAGAAGCCCTGGATCTGCGCCGCGTGGAGGTCGACGCTCATCAGCCGGTCGGCGCCTGCGGTCTTGAACAGGTCGGCCATGAGCCGCGCCGAGATCGGCTCGCGCCCACGGTGCTTCTTGTCCTGGCGCGCGTAGCCGTAGAACGGCGCGACGACGGTGATCGTCTTCGCGGACGCCCGCTTGAGGGCGTCGACCATGAGCAGCTGCTCCATGATCCACTGGTTGATGGGTGCGGCGTGGCTCTGCAGGACGAACGCGTCGGCACCGCGGATCGACTCCCCGAAGCGGACGTAGATCTCGCCGTTGGCGAAGTCGTAGGCCGTGGTCGGGACGAGGGTGCTGCCGAGCGACTCGGAGACGTCGACCGCCAGGTCGGGGTGCGCCCGCCCCGAGATCAGCACCAGCCGTCGTTCTCCGTCGTTCGAGATGATGCCGGTGTTCACACGTCGTCCTTCGTGGTCGGCTGGGCATCGCGCAACGGTGCCGGGGGCGCTGGGAGGTCCGGTGGCGGTGTGGGTGCGGTGCCGCCGGCGGCGAGCTGGGCGCGGTCGCGCTCCGCCCGGGCCTGCGGCGAGAGGTCCTCCGCGGCGATCGCCGCAAGGGCGCGTGCCGCCGCGTCGGCGGCCGGTGTCCCGGCGCGGGCCCGCAGGACCCAGCCCTCGATGTTGCGCTGCGTACCGCTGCTCACGGCGAGCGCGCCCGGCGGAACGTCCTGCTTGATGACGCTGCCCGCACCCGTGTACGCGCCGTCGCCGACCGTGACCGGTGCGATGAACTTGGTGTCGGAGCCGGTCCGCGCGTACGAGCCGATCGTCGTGTGGTGCTTGTGGACGCCGTCGTAGTTGACGAACACGGAGGACGCCCCGATGTTCGTCTCCTCGCCGATCGTCGCGTCTCCCACGTAGCTCAGGTGCGGGACCTTCGAGCCTGCGCCGATCTGGGCGTTCTTCGTCTCGACGAACGTGCCGATCTTGCCGTCCTCACCGAGCACGGTGCCGGGACGCAGGAACGCGAACGGACCCACGGTCGCGCGGGCGCCGATCACGGCGAGCGAGCCCTGCGTGCGGACGACTGTCGCACCGGGGCCGACCTCGACATCGGTCAGCGTCGTGTCGGGCCCGACCGTCGCGCCCTCGGCGACGACCGTCGCGCCGTGCAGCTGCGTGCCGGGGAGGATCGTGACGTCGCGGGCCAGCTCGACATCGACGTCGACCCACGTGGTCGCGGGGTCCACGACCGTGACGCCGGCGACCATCCAGTCCTCGAGGATGCGCCGGTTGAGCGCGGCGCGCAGCACCGCGAGCTGGACGCGGTCGTTGACGCCCTGGACGAGCAGCGGGTCATCGGTGCGCAGCGCGCGGACCCGACCACCGGCGGTCCGGGCGATCGCCAGCACGTCGGTCAGGTAGACCTCGCCCTGCGCGTTGTCCCGGCCCAGACGGCCGAGCGCGTCGCGCAGGACGTCGGCGTCGAAGACGTAGACCGACGAGTTGACCTCCTGGACCGCGCGCTGGTCCGCGTCGGCGTCCCGCTCCTCGACGATGCCGAGCACGTCGCCCGAGTCGGTGTCGCGCAGCACGCGTCCGTAGCCGGTGGGGTCGTCGAGCTCGGTCGTCAGCACCGTCACCGCGTTGCCGTCGGCCGTGTGCGCCGCGAGGAGCTCCGCGAGCGTGCCGCCGTCGAGCAGCGGGATGTCGCCCGCGAGAACCACGACTGCACCCTCGAGGCGCGCATGGGTCGCGACGCCGGGGACGCCAGGACCGTCGCCCGCGCTCGCACCGGCGACGGCCGCCTGGGCGGCAGCGTCGAGCACCGAAAGGCCGATCTGGACGGCACGCCCGGTTCCCGGCACGTCATCCTGGTCGGCCAGCAGCACGTCGGGGTCCAGCTCGCGGGCGTGCGCAGCGACGGCGTCCCTGCCGTGCCGCACGACGACGGCGAGGCGTCCGGGCTCGAGCGAACGGGCGGCGACGAGGGCGTGGCCGAGCATGCTGCGACCCGCGAGCGTGTGCAGGACTTTGGGTGTCGCCGAGCGCATCCGTGTGCCTTCACCTGCCGCGAGGACGATGACGGCGGCTGGGCGGGGGGTGGTCACCTGCGTGTGCTCCCGTCGGAACTGCCCGATGCCCGGGCGAAGGATCTGGCGCAGGTGCACTCTACCGCCGCTCGCGGACCGTCCCGTGCCGTCGGCGGTCCGAACCACGGTCCGCACGGCCCGCTGAGGGGGCGCGACGCTGCCTGCCGGGGTCCGGGCGCACCGGTCCGATGGCTCCGCCCCCAGGATTCGAACCCGGACCGCAAGGCACCAAAGGCCTGCGTGCTGCCGTTACACCAGGGCGGACCGGCGGTGGGACCGGGTCGCCCCGGAACTGCACGCCGTCGGCGGACCAGTCTGCCAGCCTCCGCACGGCATGATGGGCGCGTGACCTCCGACACCCGGCGACCCCCCAGGTCGCGCATGACCGGTTCACAGCGCCGGGAGCAGCTCCTCGCCGTCAGCCGCCGCCTCTTCGCGGAGAAGGGCTTCGACGGGACGAGCGTCGAGGAGATCGCCGCCCGGGCCCAGGTCTCCAAGCCCGTGGTCTACGAGCACTTCGGGGGCAAGGAGGGCGTCTACGCCGTCGTGGTCGACCGCGAGACCCGCGCGCTGACGAACGCGCTGACTGCCGCGCTCGAGGAGGGCGGGCACCCGAAGCTGCTCGTCGAGCGGACCGCGCTCGCGCTCCTGACGTACATCGAGACGTCGACGGACGGCTTCCAGATCCTCGTCCGGGACTCACCCGTCGCCCAGGCCACGGGCACGTTCTCGAGCCTCATCGGGGACGTCGCGACCCAGGTCGAGCACCTGCTCGCCGACCAGTTCACGCGGCAGGGGCTCGACCCCAAGACAGCGCCGATCTACGCCCAGATGCTCGTCGGCATGGTCGCGCTGACCGGTCAGTACTGGCTGGACGCGCGCAGCCCGGACAAGCACGAGGTCGCGGCGCACCTCGTCAACCTCGCCTGGAATGGTCTGGCCGGCCTGGAGCGTCATCCGACCCTGATCACACCCGTCGAGGCCTGACCCAGAAGTATCTCGACGTCAAGTAAACTCACGTCATGACGGGTGACAGCACCGGGGACCGGCACGCGGCCGACGACGCCGCCGAGCGTCCGCGTGACGAGGTCGACCGCATCGTCGCGGCCTGGGCCCGGGAACGCCCCGACCTCGACGTGACCCCGCTGACCGTCCTGTCCCGGGTGACTCGGCTCGCGCGCTACCTCGACCTCGCCCGGCGCGGCGCGTTCGCGCGGCACGGGCTCGACACGTGGGAGTTCGACGTCCTCTCCGCACTGCGCCGCGCCGGTGCGCCGTACCGCCTGTCGCCCGGTGCGCTGCTCACGCAGACGCTCGTGACGAGCGGCACGATGACGAACCGCATCGACCGCCTGACGGAGCGGGGCCTCGTCGAGCGCGGGCCGTCGCCCGACGACCGACGCGGGGTGCTCGTGGAGCTGACCCCGCTCGGCCTTGCGCGGGTCGACGGCGCGATGGCCGACCTGCTGACGATCGAGCGCGGACTGCTCGGCGACCTCGCGGACGCGGACCGCGTGCGGCTCGCCGACCTGCTGCGTGACCTCGTCGCACCGTTCGACGCCCCCTGAGTCGGCGCGAACCCGACACCGCACCGACCGCAGCACCGGACGGGTCAGCCCAGCGGGCTGCCCACCGGGTCGATCCGGCGCCAGACCTGCACGCTGCCCGTCGTCGGGCCGACGACGAAGTGCCGAGCGAGGTACCAGCGCGCGACCGGCCCGAGGTCTCTGCGCGGGTCCTCGGCGAGCAGGAACGCCACGTCGCTCCGGGCGAGCTGCTGCGCGAGCGTGCGGTCCAGGGCTGCGAGCGCCGCAGCAGGGTCCGGTTCGGAGTAGGTCGCCATCGTCAGGCCGAAGAGGTCGGGCTGCCCCGGGCACCCGCGCTCGATCTGCTGCCGGGACAGGTTCGCGACGATGAGGAACTGGACCTCGCGGACCCACACGCAGCCGCGCGCCTCGCGCGCGAGGACGGTCGCTGACACCGCCGCTCCTGGGCTCAGCGCCGGGAGTGTCGAGGCGAGCGTCACGAGGAGAACCACGAGGACGGCACCGAGCCGGACCGCCGACGTCCGACCCACGACGCGACGGGCACCCCAGGCGGCGCCCGCCCCGAGCCCCAGCGCGAGCGGCACCGTGAGGAACGCGTCGTAGTGCAGGTAGTACGACGGCGCCACGAGAAGCGCCGCGACGTGCGCGGCGCCGATGACGAGCCACCAGGTCGGGTCGGACCACCCGTGCACGGAGGTCCGGAACCTCAGCGCAAGGCGCACCAGGACGACCAGCAGGCCGCCTGCGACGAGTGCCAGCGCACCGACGACGACGTCGTGCGGCCACCGCCCACCGAGGCCGGCGATCGGCCCGAGCGCGGCGAGCCGGGTCACGAGGGCGTCGAGCGACTCGCCGTTCGGACGCGGGCGATGCAGCTGCGCACCGACGACGTCGTGCCACATCGACCCAGGGGCGAGCAGCGCGAACGGGCCGACGACGACGACGATCGCCGCGGCGGACCCTGCGGCCCAGCGCAAGGCAGCCGACCGGCCGTAGCGGATCGCCACGATCGCGACGAGGAGCACCACGTCGAGGAGTGCCCAGATCTTGACCGCCGCTGCAAGCCCGATCGCGGCGCCGCCCACGAGCAGGGCGCGTCGTGAGCGGTCCGACATCGCGGCCGCCGGCGTCGTCTCGGGCGCCGTCCCCTCCCCCGCAGCCATCGCCGTTGTCGGGCGCCCGGCAGCAGCCAGTGCGCTCAGTGTGACGACGAGCCCGAGGGACAGCGCTCCCTCCAGCAGCGCGACCCGGTCGGCCGCCACCGCAGGGCCGAAAAGGGCCGCGACCGCACCGCCGGTGCCCGCAGCGAGCAGCCCGCGCGGCAGGAGGAGCCGCGCGACCAGGACGGCCGTGAGGGCACCGATCGCCGCGGCGAGACAGCGGCTCACCGCGAGGGCGTCGGGTTCACCGATGAACTGACCGAGCCACACGATCGGCACCTGGGCGAGCACCACGCCGGGCGGGTGCACGAACAGGACGTCGCGGTAGGTGACCTGCCCTGCGAGCAGCCGCTGGGCGACCTGGAAGTGCACGCCCTCGTCGTAGGACATCGCCCCGCGGAGCAGACCCTCGACGACGACGGGTCCGATCCGGACGGCGAACGCGAGCAGACCCGTCGCGACCAGCAGCGCGCGGGCTGCGGGCGACCGGGTCAGTCCTCCTCCGCGACCTCGAGCCATCTCTCCTCCAGGGTCGACCGCTCGTCGTGGACCGCGCGCAGCTCGACCTCGAGCGCACCGAGCTTCACGTAGTCGTCGGCGACCCCGACCATGCGCTCGTGGAGGTCGGTCTCCTTGCGGGCGAGGAGCTGCAGGCGGCGCTCGATCCGCTGCAGCTCCTTGCGGCTCGCGCGGGCACCCGCGGCGCTCGTGGGACCTGCGTCGCCCGATCGGTCGTCGACCGTCGCGGGACGGGGCGACGGTGCCGAGGTCGCGGCCCTGGCCGCGCCAGACTCGTCGGCGATCGCGGTCCGGCGCAGCTCGAGGTACTGCTCGACGCCGCCGGGGAGGTCGCGGATCGTGCCGTCCCCGAGCAGCGCGACCTGGCGGTCGCACACCCGCTCGAGCAGGTACCGGTCGTGCGAGACCACGATCAGCGTCCCGGGCCACCCGTCGAGCAGGTCCTCGAGCGCGGCGAGCGTGTCGGTGTCGAGGTCGTTGGTCGGCTCGTCGAGGAGCAGCACGTTGGGTTCGCCGACGAGCAGCCGCAGCAGCTGCAGACGCCGCCGCTCGCCGCCCGACAGGTCGCGCACCGGCGTCCGCGCGCGGTCCTTGGTGAAGCCGAGCCGTTCGACGAGCTGCGCGGCCGTGAGCTCCTTGCCGCCCGCGACGACCGTCCGCTTCTCACGCTCGACGACCTCGACGACGCGCAGGTCGGCAAGCTCGTCGAGGTCCTCGACGTCCTGCGTGAGCTCGGCGGTCTGGACCGTCTTGCCCCGCTTGACCCGGCCCGCCGTCGGGTCCTGCGTCCCGGACAGCAGGCGCAGGAGGGTCGTCTTGCCCGCGCCGTTCACGCCGACGACGCCGTACCGGTCCCCCGGTCCGAGCCGCCACGTCACGTGGTCGAGGAGGGGCGGCGCATCGCCGAAGCGCATCGTGACGTCCTCGAGGTCGAGCACGTCCTTGCCGAGCCGGCTCGTGGCCATCCGGGTCAGCTCGAGGCGGTCGCGGGGCTCCGGCTCGTCGGCGATGAGCGCGGTGGCCGCGTCGATCCGGAACTTCGGCTTGGACGTCCGGGCCGGTGCGCCGCGGCGCAGCCACGCGAGCTCCTTGCGCAGCAGGTTCTGGCGCTTGTCCTCGGTGACCGACGCCGACCGTGCGCGCTCGGCCCGGGCCAGCACGTACGCGGCGTAGCCGCCCTCGTACGCCTCGACGCCGCCGTCGTTGACCTCCCACATCCGCGTGCACACCGCATCGAGGAACCACCGGTCGTGCGTGACGACCACGAGAGCGCCGTTGCTGCGTGCGTACCGGGCGGCGAGATGCTCGGCGAGCCACGCGACCCCCTCGACGTCGAGGTGGTTGGTCGGCTCGTCGAGGAGCAGGATCTCGTCGTCACGGACGAGGAGCGCCGCGAGCGCGACCCGACGGCGCTGGCCGCCCGACAGAGTCGCGACGTCGTCGGTCAGCTCCAGGTCGCGCAGCAGACCCGCGTGCACCTCGCGGATCCGCGGGTCCGTCGCCCAGGTGTGCTCCTCGGCCTCGCCGTGGACGAGGTCGCCGACGGTCGATCCCGCCGGCAGCTCGTCGCGCTGGTCGAGCAGCGCGACGCGGACCCCGCCGGCCCGGGTGACCCGGCCGGAGTCGGGCTCGCGCAGGCCCGCCAGGACGCGCAGGAGGGTCGACTTCCCGGCGCCGTTCGGGCCGACGACGCCGGTCCGGATGCCGTCGTCGATGCCGAGGCTCACGTCGTCGAGCAGTGTGCGGGTACCGAGCGTCAGGGAGACGCTGTCCGCGCCGAGCAGGTGGGCCATCGAGCTCTTTCCGTACGAGGGGTCACAGGGGGCGTGCAGGGCCGAACAGGGACGCTACTCGTGCCCGCTCGGGACGATCCGCGCACCCGCGACCGGGCCGACGGCTGTGAGCACCGAGTCGGCCACCCCGGCAGCGGTGAACGCCGCGGCGAGGAGCAGCGCATGCTGCTGGCTGCGCGCCAGCGCGGCGACGGTGGGGCCGGAGCCGGAGATGATCGCGCCGAGCGCACCTGCGTCGTGCGCGACGGCGATCACGTCCGCGAGCCCGGGCTGGAGGTCGAGCGCGGCCTCCTGCAGATCGTTGTGCAGCGCGAGGCCGACAGCCCGCGGGTCGCCCGCGCGCAGGGCCTGCAGCAGCGTGACGTCCGACCCCGGCACCGCTCGCACCGTGGGGTGCAGCTCGTCGAACCGGGCGTACACGCGCGGCGTGGACAGCCCCTCGGCCTGGAGCGCGAACGCCCAGTGGTACTCGCCGCGACTCAGCGCAGGGGCGAGCTGGTCGCCGCGGCCCGTGCCGATGGCCGTGTGCCCGAGCAGACCGAACGGGACGTCCGAGCCGAGCCCCGCGGCGAGCTCGTGGAGGACCTCGCGCGGCAGCCCGGTGCGCCAGAGGGTGTCGCACGCGAGGAGGGTCGCTGCCGCGTCGGCCGACCCGCCCGCCATGCCGCCCGCGACCGGGACCTCCTTGTGCAGGTGCAGGTGCACGTCGGCGTCGAGGCCGACGTGGTCGGCGAGCGCACGGGCGGCGCGCGCCGCCAGGTTCGTCTCGTCCGTCGGGACCCGGTCGGCCTGCATGCCGCTGACGGTCACGGTCAGCCCGGTGGCGGCACTCGCGACCACGTCCTCGTAGACCGAGACGGCCTGGAACACGGTCGCGAGCGGGTGGTACCCGTCGGGCTCGCGGCGACCGACACGCAGCGAGAGGTTGACCTTGCCGGGCGCCCGCACGCGGACCTCACGCTCGGAGCGGGCCTCGGGCCTGATCAGGCTCACCTGTCCACCGTCCCCGGCGCGGCCGCGGCCTCGGCCGGCCGCTGGGCCGCCAGCGCGGTGGCGATACGCGCGAACCCGTCGATGTCGATGCGCTCCCCGCGCGACTGCGGGTCGACGCCGGCCGCCTCGAGCGCCCGCACGGCGGCATCGGACGATCCTGCGACCTGCGCGAGCGCCGAGCGGAGCATCTTGCGCCGCTGGGCGAACGCCGAGTCGACGACCGCGAACACCTGCTCCCGCGTCGCGGCCGTCACGGGCGGCTCGCGCCGGTCGAGCCGGACGAGCGCCGAGTCGACGTTCGGGACGGGCCAGAACACCGAACGACCGATCGTCGAGGTGCGACGGGCCGACGCGTACCAGGCGACCTTGGCCGACGGCACGCCGTACACGCGGCCGCCCGGGGGCGCCGCGAGGCGGTCGGCGACCTCCGCCTGGACCATGACGAGGACACGTTCGAGCGTCGGGAACCGCTCGAGGAACGTCAGGAGGACCGGTACGGACACGTTGTAGGGCAGGTTCGCCACGAGCGCCGTCGGCGGCCGACCCGGCAGCTCACGGACGTCGAGCGCGTCGGCGCCGACGACCGTGAGCCGCTCGGCCGCGTCGGGCTGATGGGCGGCGACGGTCGACGGCAGCAGCCGGGCGAGCACCGGGTCGATCTCGACCGCGACGACGCTCGCACCGACCTCGAGCAGGCCCAGGGTCAGCGACCCGAGGCCTGGCCCGACCTCGACCACGCGCTCGCCCGGCTCGATCTGCGCCTGCCGGACGATCTTGCGCACGGTGCCGCCGTCGAGCACGAAGTTCTGCCCGAGCGTCTTGGTGGGCCGCAGGCCCGCACGCTCGGCGAGCTGCCGGATCTCCGCGGGCCCGAGCAGGGGTCCGGGGTTCTCGGTCATGCGCCCGAGCCTACGGCCCCCCGGACCCACCTCGCCTCAGCTGAAG
The DNA here is from genome assembly GCA_036384595.1 of Cellulomonas sp. Classification (GTDB taxonomy): domain Bacteria; phylum Actinomycetota; class Actinomycetes; order Actinomycetales; family Cellulomonadaceae; genus Cellulomonas_A. The sequence continues at coordinate 14,130 of DASVMA010000093.1, forward strand.
AGGTTCTTCCCGCAGACCGGCCACTGGCCGGCGCCAGAGCGGTCGTACAGCGCCATCGCGCGCGCCGTCTGCTCGTCGGGAGATGCCTGCGACGGGAGACCTGCCCCGCCGACGGCATTCCAGGTGCCCACCGTGAACTGGTACAGGCCGTAGTACAGCCCGTTGCTCGAGACGATCGTCGGGTTGCCGCCGGACTCGCACCGCGCGAGCGCGGCCCAGTTCAGCGACGCCGAGGCGCCACCTGCGGCCACCGGGGTCCCGGCAGCTGCTGCCACCGGCGCCGCCGCTGCTGCCTTCACGACAGGCTTCGGCTTGGTACCGACGTGCACGACCTGGTCGACCGCGGCCTGGGTGACCACGTCGGAGACGGGCACGCGCGTGGTCTCGACGCCGTCCACCGTGGTCACGGTCTCGACGACCGTGCGCACCCCGGCGACACCCTGCGTCGTGACGACCTTCTTTCCGACGACGAGCGCCGGGTCGTCCTGCGTCACGGTCGCCGCGGGGATCTCGGTGGTGGTCGTCACGTCCTGCACGACGACCCGGCTGACGACGACGAGAACACCGTCGGACGCGGGCTTGACGGCCACGGTGTCGAGGTCACCGAGCGTGATCCCGAGCTGGTCGAGCACCTGGGCGACAGTCGTCGACCCGTCGGCTGCGGTGAGCGTGGTGCCGTCGACCTGCACGTGCGCGGGACCGTCGCCCGTGAGCTCGAGCGCGAGGAACGGGCTGCGCCGCTCGGTCGACCGCGAGGCCACCAGCTGGACGTCGGCACCGCGGGCGCTGAGCGTGTCGAGCGCCTCGGCCGCCGTCAGTGCGGTGGTCCAGACGGTCTGCTCGACGCCGTCGGTCATGACGGTCACCTGGTGCGCGTGGCGTACGACGATGTCGGCGCCGTCCCGGAGGACTCCGGCGGGGGCGACCGAGTCGCGCTCGCCGAGCGTGACGTGGTTCTGGGCCAGGAGGCCGTCGACCGAGCCTGAGTAGGTCGTGACGGTGGAGGCGACGCCGTCGACGTCGAGCGTGACGGTCTTGTTCGCCTGGGCGTAGACGGCGGTGCCGGTCGCGAGGACGGTGACCGCGGCGAGGCCGGCGATCAGTCGGACGCGGCTCTTGCCGGTCTCACGGGACGGATCCCGGTGCAGTCGTGCGCGGAGGGTGGACAGCGGGGCGGTGGCACGCTCGGCGGGGCCGGCGGGTCGAGTCGTACGGTGCACGTGGTTCCAGACGTCGCGGGGTCCGGGCACGAGGTGCGGGATGCGCCGCAAGCGGCGCCCGACGGCGCGACGCCACGAGGTGGCGAGGTGCGGAGCGTGCCCTGGAGGGAGGACTCGCCCGTCGGTCCCGGATCCTCGATCCGGCCGTCACGACCCGGTCGGCGAGAGCCGCTGGGCCGGTCGCACAGCGATCGTCAGCGCCGCGGGCGGCGGGGACAATCGACTATGCGACACGGAACCGTAACTGATTGATGAGCAGATCTCCCAGCGATGTGACCAGTTTCACCCGGCCCCGCGGCGCGTCGCTCCCCGATTCCGGGTAGGTGGCGTGGGTCGCCCCAGGACCACGGCAGGGCTCAGTACCAGCCCTTGGCCTGGAACGACGACCAGGCGCCGCAGGGGTCGCCGTAGCGCCCTCCGATGTAGTTCAGACCCCACGTGATCTGCGTCGCAGGGTTCGTCTGCCAGTCGTCGGCGACGCTCGCCATCTTCGATCCGGGGAGCGCCTGCGGGATGCCGTACGCGCCCGACGACGAGTTCGCGGCGTTGACCCGCCAGCCGCTCTCGTGGCTCCACAGCGGCAGGAGGCAGGCGAACTGGTCGTCACCCCAGCCGCGGGCGGCCGCCAGCTGCTTGCCGATCTCCTGCGCGCTGCCGGGCGCGACCGCGACAGCCGTCGGATCGGGGAGCGCCTTGGTGCCGACCCGGACGACCTGGGTCACGGGCACGACGGTCAGGGTCGAGGCCACGACGCTGCGGTCGACCACCGCGCCGCCGACGATCGAGGTCGAGTACGTCGTCGTGCGGACGCCGGCCTTGCCACGCGTCGCGATGACCTTGTTCCCGGTGACGAGCGTCGGGTCGTCGACCTCGGTGGTGTCGAACGGCACGGCCTCGGTGACGGTCTGCCCGCCCTGGTGCGCGCGCGTGACCAGCACGACGAGCCCGTCGACCGCCGTCGCGTCGAGCGGGACCGAGACCGCGTCGCCCTCGTCGAGCACGAGACCGATCTCGCGGAGCGCCTCGCGGACGGTCGCCGCGCTGCTCACGCCGTCGATGACCTGCCCGTCGACCACGAGGTGGATCGTCTTCTGGGTCGAGACCCGCAGGACCTCGCGCCCGAGCGACGCCGAGCGCGAGGCCGAGAGCAGCGTCTGACCGCCGCGCAGGTCGAGACCCTCGACGGCCTCACCGACGGTCAGTGCCGTGGTCCACACCGTCTGGGGCTTCCCGTCGACCTCGACCGCGATCTCGTGGGCGTGGCGGACGACGACCTGAGAGCCCGAGCTGATCGACTCACCGAGGCCGGGCGCGACCAGGTCACGTTCGCCGACGCGGATCTTGCTGTCCGCGAGGACGTCACCGACCGTGCGACCGAACGCGCTCAGCTGCACGGTCGCCCCGTCGACGTCGACGGTCACAGACTTGTGCAGCACGGTGAAGGCGCTCGTGGCGCCGACGACGAGGGCCAGCACGACGGCCTGGGCACTCAGCCGGGCCGTGCGGCCCAGCGGTGCGGAGCGCGAGGTCAGGGCCTGCTCTGCGCGTGCTCGTTCGCGTCGCGTCTGCGGCGGGTCGAGCGGTGGCACAGAGGACTCCTCGCGATCGTGCAGGCGTTCTGGCTCGTCATCGGGTCGGACCCGACCCGTCCGGTGCTACCGGCGGCCGACCCGACCGTAACCGATCCGTGACCCGGACCGGAAGTCGTCCCTGGACATCTGCCCGACTTCTCACCCTTGTCTCATCCGGTTCGCCCGGTTTGCCAGCGTCCGTACACCTGCTCGGACGTCGTGGTGAGCGTCCGGCACAGGTCGTCGACGTCCAGCTCGAGCTCCGCCGCGATCCGCCGGACCGTGTGCGGCAGCAGGTACGGCGCGTTCGGCCGCCCGCGGTACGGGTGGGGCGTGAGGTAGGGCGCATCGGTCTCGACGAGCACCTGGCTGAGCGGGACGGCCCGCAGTGCGGCGCGCAGGTCGTCGTTCGCGCCGAACGTCACCGGGCCCGCGAAGGACAGGTACCAGCCCCGGTCCGCGCAGTGCCGCGCGAGGGCGGCGTCCCCCGAGAAGCAGTGGAACACCGTGCGCTCCGGGGCGCCGTCCCGCTCGAGCACCTCGACGACCTGCTCATGAGCGTCACGGTCGTGGATCTGCAGCGCGAGGCCGAGCTCCTTGGCGAGCGCGATGTGGGCGCGGAACGCCTCGACCTGGACTTCCCGTCCCTGCGGACCCGCACGGAAGTGGTCGAGACCGGTCTCCCCGATCGCGCGCACCCGGTCGTTGCCGCGCGCGATCTCCGCGATCGCCGCGATGGCGTCGTCGAGCCCGACCTCGTGACGCTCGGCCGCCGACGGCTCGAGTCCGTCGGGCGCGACCTCGCGGACGCCCGCGTGCAGGACGGCCTCGTTGGGGTGGATCGCGACGGCCCCCAGCAGGCTCACAGGCGAACCGGCGGGGTCGCCGGCCGACGACGAGCGGAGCAGACGGTCCGTCCACGCCGCGGCATCGAGGTCGCAGCCGACCTGCACGATGCGGGTCACGCCCGCGGTCGCGGCACGCGCGAGGTGGTCCTCGAGCGTGCGCGGGCCGTCCGTGCCGTCCGGGCCGTCCACCCGGAAGTCGAGGACCGACTCAAGGTGCGTGTGGTTGTCGACGACCGGCGACCCGAGCGGCTCCGGGTCCGGCGGCCAGCCGCGCTCGCGCGTGCGCGACCGGCTCACGACGCGGCCGGCTCCTCGATCCGCGGGAACAGAGACGGGCCCTTGGTCACGACGGTCCCGGCGGGCAGCTGCCCGAACCGGCCAGCGTCGGCGACCGGCTGCGCCGCGAGGGGGCCGAGCACCGGGGCGGCCCCCAGCGACTCCCACAGCGCCTCGGCGGCCTTCGGGGTCACGGGCGCCAGCAGCACCGCGAGCGCACGCAGCGCCTCGGCGGCCGTGACCAGGATCGTCGCGAGCCGGCCACCCGGCACGCTCGCCCCCGAGGCGTCCACCTCGGCGGGGTCCTTCGCGACCTTCCAGGGCTCCTGCTCGGTGAGGTAGCCGTTCGTGGTCTCCACCAGGGTCCAGATCGCGGCGATCGCCTCGTGCAGCGCGAGCCGGTCGATGGCCGCCTCGGCGTCGACGACAGCGCGCGCGGCGACGGCCGCCACATGCTCCTCGGCCGGGGTCAGCGGGCCGGCGTCGGGCAGCGTCCCGCCGAAGTACTTGCCGATCATCGCGGCGACGCGCGAGGCGAGGTTGCCGAAGCCGTTCGCGAGCTCGGCGGTGTAGCGCGCGTGCAGGTCCTCCCACGAGAACGAGCCGTCCTGGCCGAAGACGATCGCGCGCAGGAAGTAGAACCGGAACGCGTCCGAGCCGAAGGTGTCGATGATCGAGCTCGGTGCGATGCCCGTGAGCTTCGACTTGCTCATCTTCTCGCCACCGACGAGCAGCCAGCCGTGCGCGAACACCTGGCCGGGCAGCGGCAGGCCCGCGGCCATGAGCATCGCAGGCCAGATCACGGCGTGGAACCGCAGGATGTCCTTGCCGACGAGGTGCACGTTCGGGGGCCACGTCCGCGCGAACTGCTCCTTGTCGGCCGGGTCGTCGGAGTCGAGGCCGACCGCCGTCGCGTAGTTGAGCAGCGCGTCGAACCACACGTACAGGACGTGGCTCGTGTCCCACGGGATCGGGATGCCCCAGTTGAACGTGTTCCGGGAGATCGAGAGGTCCTGGAGGCCCTGCTTGACGAACGAGATCACCTCGTTGCGCGCGCTCGGGGGCTGCACGAACGTCGGGTTCGCCTCGTAGAAGTCGAGCAGGCGCTGCGTGTAGGCGCTCATCCGGAAGAAGTAGTTCTCCTCCGAGAGCATCTCGACGGGGATCCCGTGGATGGCGCAGACCTTGTGCCCCTCGTGCTCCCCTGTGCCGTCGACCAGCTCTCCGGGGAGCTTGTACTCCTCGCAGCCCACGCAGTAGGGGCCCTCGTACGAGCCCGCGTAGATCTCGCCCTTGTCGTACAAGTCCTGGATGAAGGCCTGTACGCGGGTCTCGTGGCGCTGCTGCGTGGTCCGGATGAAGTCGTCGTTGCGCACGTCGAGCGTCTTCAGGACGGGCTTCCACGCGGTCTCGACCAGCCGGTCCGCCCACTCCTGCGGGCTCGTCCCGTTCGCCTCGGCCGTGCGCATGACCTTCTGGCCGTGCTCGTCCGTCCCCGTGAGGAACCACACGGGCTCCTGGCGCTGACGGTGCCAGCGCGTGATGACGTCGGCCGCGACGGTCGTGTACGCGTGCCCGATGTGGGGGGCGTCGTTGACGTAGTAGATCGGCGTCGTCAGGTAGAACGTGGGGGTGGCCTCAGGCATGGCGACATCGTAGGCGTGAGCAGGCGATGAGGTCGTCGGCGTCCCGTGCGCAGGCGAGCACCGCGACGAGGCTCCCGGACCGTCAGAGCCGAGTCAGCCCCCGGCGCAGCCCGCGGATCGCCTGGGCGATGCGCTGCTCGTTCTCGATGAGCGCGAACCGCACGTGCCCGTCCCCGCCGGGCCCGAACCCGATGCCGGGCGAGACGGCGACGTCGCAGTCGCGCACGAGCAGCTCGGCGAACTCGATCGAGCCCAGGTCCGCGTAGGGCTCGGGGATCTTGGCCCAGGCGAACATCGTCCCGCGGGGCTTGATGATGTCCCAGCCGATGCGGCCGAGCCCGTCGACGAGCGCGTTGCGCCGCGACTCGTAGACGGCGCTGAGCTCGGTCGGGTAGTCGACTGCCTCGTTGAGCGTCACGGTCGCCGCGATCTGGATCGGCTGGAACGTGCCGTAGTCGAGGTAGCTCTTGAGCTTCGCGAGCGCGCCGACGACGTCGGGCCGCCCGACCAGGAACGCCACGCGCCAGCCGGCCATCGAGAACGACTTCGTCATCGAGTACAGCTCGACCGCGACCTCCTTGCCGCCCACGCACTGCAGGATCGACGGCGGCGTCCACCCGTCGAAGCACATGTCCGCGTACGCGAGGTCGTGGACGAGCACGACGTCGCGCTCGCGCGCCCAGTCGACGAGCCGCTGGAGGTCCGGCAGGTCGACGGTCGTGGTCGTCGGGTTGTGCGGGAACGACAGCACCACGACGCGCGGCTTGGGCCAGCCGAGCTCCCACGCCTCCATGACGCGATCGATGTACCCGGACCCGTCGTCGCCGTCGCCGATCGGCACCTGCCGGGCGTCGGCCCCCGCGAAGTACGGACCCCAGATGTGGATCGGGTAGCTGGGGGTCGGCACGATCGCCGCGTCGCCGGGCTGCAGCAGCACCCACATGAGGTGGCTGAAACCCTCCTTCGCGCCGATCGTCGAGATGATCTCGGTCTCGGGGTCGAGCGTGACCCCGAACCGCCGCAGGTAGAGGTCCGCGACCGCCTGGCGCAGCTTGGGGATGCCGCGCGAGGACGAGTACCGGTGGTTCTTCGCGAGCTGGGCTGCCTCGACGAGCTTGTCGACGGCGATCGGCGGGCTCGGCAGGTCGGGGTTGCCGAAGCCGAGGTCGATCACGTCGCGCCCCGCGCGCCGGGCGTCCAGCTTGAGGGCTTCGATGATGGTGAACACGTACGGCGGCAGGCCGGGGATGCGACGGAACTCCATAGACGCACGCTAGCGCCCGATGGCGACGTCGCGCGGATCTGAGAAGGTGGGAGCGGCAGCCGCACGACGACCCGCGGGAGACCGGCGATGACCACGACCCACCCGACCACGGCCGACCACGGCACGACCGGCGCCGCCCGCCGCGCTCTCCTCGTCGTCGACGTCCAGCCCACGTTCTGCGAGGGCGGCGCGCTCGCTGTCGCCGGCGGCAACGCTGTGGCCCGCGCCATCGCGGCCTTCGCCGCGGCGCACCGGGACCGCTACGACGCCGTCGTGACCACCCAGGACTGGCACGTCGACCCGGGCACCCATTTCAGCGACACCCCCGACTACGTGGACACCTGGCCGCCGCACGGCGTCGCAGGGACGGCCGAGGCGGAGCTGCACCCGGCGCTCGCCGACCTCCACCCCGACGCGAGCGTCCGCAAGGGTGCGTACGCCGCCGCCTACTCGGGCTTCGAGGGGACCGACCCGCACGGCCGCACGCTCGAGACGGTGCTGCAGGAGGCGGGGATCGGGGCGGTCGACGTCGTCGGCATCGCCGAGTCGCACTGCGTGCGCGCGACGACGCTCGACGCGATCTCCGAAGGCCTGCGCGCCCGCGTCCTCACCGACCTGACCGTCCCGGTGACGCCGGAGCTCGGCGCGGCGGCGCGCACGGAGATGGCGGCCGCGGGCGCCGAGCTCATCCCCTCGTCGGCGGCGTGAGGCCCGTTCACACCGTGTGAACGCGGGTCAGGAGACCAGCCCGGAGAGCCGCTCCAGCTCGGCGTAATGGCCGCCGGCGGCCATCAGCTCGTCGTGGGAGCCGAGCTCCTCCAGGCGGCCGCCACGGAGGACGGCGATGCGGTCCGCGCCGCG
>DASVMA010000094.1:0-3527 GCA_036384595.1 Cellulomonas sp.
GACGACGTCGTCCGCGAGGCGAAGGCCCGGCAGCAGACCGAGGGGGCGGTGCCGTGACCGACATCCTCACCAGGGACCAGATCGTCGCCGCAGGCCGGGCGACGACGCGGGACGAGGCGATCCGCGAGGCGGGCGACCTGCTCGTGAGCACAGGGGCCGTCACGCCTGAGTACGTCGAAGCGATGGCTGAGCGCGAGCAGACGGTGTCGACCTACATGGGCAACTACCTGGCGATCCCGCACGGCACGAACGAGTCGAAGACGTCGATCACCCGGTCGGCCATGTCGCTCGTCCGCTACGCCGAGCCGATCGACTGGGGCGGGCACGAGGTGCGCATCGTCGTCGGGATCGCGGGGCTCGAGAACGAGCACCTCGGCATCCTGTCGAAGATCGCGGTCCTGTTCTCCGACATGGAGCAGGCCCAGGCCATGGCCGACGCCACCAGCGTCGACGAGCTGTACCGCCTGCTCGACTCGGTCAACGCGGAGTGACGTCCGCTGACAGCGACCGACCCTGACAGACCGCCCGCTCGTTGCCGTCCACGTTGCCCCGGACGACAGCGGGCGGGCGGACCTGTGGCCGCCGGCATGCCTGGGACGTGCGGTCCCTAGACGCGCTCGAGCAACGTCAGCACCTCGAAGTGCGAGGTCTGCGGGAACATGTCGAACAGGCGCGCGCGGCGCGGGGTCAGCGACGGCATCGCGGCGAGGTCCCGGGCCAGCGACCCCGCATGGCAGCTCGAGTAGACGACCCGCTGCACCGACGACGACTCGAGCCAGCGGCACAGCTCCTCGCTCAGCCCGCGTCGTGGCGGGTTGACGATGACGAGCTCGGGAGCCGCCGATGCACTGAGCGCGAACGCGGTGGCGTCGCCCGCCCGGAACGTGAGCCGTGACAGACCGGCTTGCCGCGCGCTCAGCTCGGCGCTCGCGACCGCCTCCCGGCTGGTCTCGATGCCGACCACCTCGCGGGCGGCACCTCCGCAGTGCAGAGCGAAGCCGCCGACGCCGCAGTACAGGTCCCAGATCGACGCGGGCGCCTGCTCGGACACCCACTCCTGAGCCTGGCGGTAGAGCGCCGCGGCGACCTCGGTGTTCGTCTGGAAGAAGCTCTGCGGCCGCAGGTACATGTCGATCCCGTTGACCCGCATGCGCAGGGTCTCCTGGTCGGTGAGGACGATCTCGCGCTCCCCCTCCACGACCGCCGCATGCTCGGGGAGGAGGTTGACCGAGACGACCCTCAGCTGCGGCAGGGCGTGCATCAACGCCGGCAGGTGCTTGCGGATCCGGGCGACCGGCTCCTGGGAGCGGAGCACCAGACGCAGCATCAGCTCGCCGTCCGGCGACTCGGTGACGAGGACGTTCTTGAGCTCGCCGGTCCGGCGCGGGATGTCGTACGGGGTCAGGCCTGCCAGGGTGACGAACTCGGCGAGCAGCGGGAAGCACGCGTGGATGCCCGGCGTGTACAGACCGCAGTCGCGCAGGTCGACGCCGCGCGCCTCGGCGTCAAGAATGCCCAGGGTCGGTTGCCCGACGGTGCCACCCACGACCATCTTCGCCTTGTTCCGGAATCCCGACTCCTGGCTCCCGAACGGGGCAATCCATTGCAGGCCCGGCCGCGCCCCGAGCGCTTTCTCGCCCTGCGCCTGCTTGGCGGCGAGCTGTGCACCGTAGGGCTGCTCGATCAGCGTGCACGAATGGCACCGCTCGGCGGCGAAGTACGAGCAGTGCATGGAGGCGAGTCTAGGTGACCTCCGAAATCCCCCGACCGATCAGCTGCCGCCGCTGCCGTCCGTGGTCATCCAGGACGGTGGCGGCGGAGGTGGCGGCGTCACGGGGGCAGCTGCGGGCGCCTGGCCCTGGGGGACGACGCCGGCGGGCGGCGGCGGTGCGGGGTATCCAGGTTGCAGGGGCGTCCCGGCCATCCCCGGTGCGGGCGGCGGCGACGTGTGCAGGGCGAACGAGCGGATCGACCCACGCGCCTCAAGCTCCTGCAGCGACGCCATCACCCGCGCGCGGTCCTCGGGAGCGCCCGGCCGACCCGTCGCGTCGAGGTAGGTGAGGACGCCGAGGTCACGGAAGTACCTCTCGGCGTCGCCTCCAGCCGGGGCACCGGAACCGCCCAGTCCCGAGCTCGCCAGGGCGGTGTCGGCCTTCGCCGCGAGGTCGCTCGCCGCTGCCTTCGCCTTGTCCAGGAAGCCCATGACTCCTCCTTCAGCTGGTCGTGCGCGGAACTGCTCCCCTCCGGAAAGCCTACGCACGTCCCTGCCGTCTCGCTAAGGTTTCGATAGGCCCCGGCCGCGGGACCGTCGGACCTGTGCAAGAGGACAACCAGCCATGACCATCCACGGATCGCTCTTTCACGACTTCCAGGAGAATGCTTCCCAGGACCCGTTCTCGCTCCAGGGCAAGAAGCTCCTGAAGATCCAGATGGGCTACGGCCCGGTCTGGGCCAAGACGGGTTCGATGGTGGCTTACCAGGGCGACGTGCACTTCGAGAACAAGGGAGCCGGCGGGCTGGGCAAGATGCTCAAGTCGGCGGTCACCGGCGAGGGCGTCGACATGATGCAGTGCACCGGCCAGGGCGAGCTGTTCGTGGCGGACAACGCCGCCGAGGTGCAGATCCTCTACCTGGAGAACGACGCGCTGTCCATCAACGGCAACAACGTGCTGGCCTTCTCGTCGTCGATCGAGTGGGACATCCACCGCGTCCAGGCGCGCGGGGCGGCGATGGCGGGGGGCCTGTACAACGTGGCGCTGCGCGGCACGGGCTACGTCGCCATCACGACCGAGGGCGAGCCGGTCGCTCTCGACGTCGCGAGCGCGCCGACGTTCGGCGATGCCCAGGCCGTCGTGCTGTGGACCGCGGGCGTGACGATGGACATCCGGGTCGACACCGGCGGTCTGCGGTCGATGGTGCGGGGCGGGAGCGGCGAGACCTTCCAGATGGCGTTCGGCGGGCAGGGCTACGTCCTTGTCCAGCCGAGCGAGACGGTCGTGCGCGGCGGGACCCAGGCGAGCAGCGGCAGCCGGAGCGGCGGCCTCGGAGGTCTGCTGGGCGGCTGACCGCTCCGTCAGAACGTGCAGTCGCTCACGTGCGCGTCGTTGAGCGTCGCGGGGGCCATGCTCGCCCCCACGAAGCTCGAGTCGGTGACCGTCGCGCCCGTGAAGATCGCCCCGGTCAGCAGGCCACGGTCGAACGACGTCGTCGAGATGGTGGCGCCGGTGAGCTTCGTACCGGTGAGCTTGGCGCCGCTCAGGTCGAGCATCGTGAGCGTCGCCCCCGTCAGGTCGGCCGCCACGAGGTTCGCACCGGCGAAGTCGCCCGTCAGGGTGAGACCCGCCAGATCGCACCCGGACAGGTCGGCGCCTGCGAGCACCATGTCACCGGCCTGGGCCCTCGCACACGGTGTGGCGACCGGGACGGCGGTCGCCTGAGCGGTGGGCGGCGGGGCGGCCAGTCCGGTCGGCGGAGGGGTGACGGTCGACGACGTCGCGACACCAGCGGGCGGCAGAGATCCGGACGGC
>DASVMA010000095.1:0-2027 GCA_036384595.1 Cellulomonas sp.
TGGACCGCTCCGTCGGAGAGCCTGAGCCACCCGGTGCTGCGGGCCTGGACCATGCCGAGGGCGCGCGCGGACGACGCCAGCTCGGCGGGCGAGGACCGTCGGTCGAGCGCGGCCGACAGGTCCTGCTGCGTCGAGGCGAGCCGGGCCAGCTCGATGTCGAGGTCGTGCTTCTCGTAGGCGCCGCGGGCCATCGTCGTGTTGAGGAGCAGAGCGGTCAGGAGCGCCGCCGCGAGGATCGCCATGCACGCGACGACGAACGGCACCCGCGTGCGGGCCTGGGCCGGGGCCCGCACGAGCCGCAGGCGCGGGGCCTGCTGCGGGGCGACGGACGGGCGTGCTGGACGCGGGACCGCACCGACCCTTGCCGCTGCCTGTGCGCTCATGCTGTTCTCCTTGGTGCACCGCTGCTGCGGAGGTGGTCAGGGGTCGGTCGGAGACGTTCTGCGGCCCGCAGCCGCACGGAGGCCGACCGCGGGTTGCGCGCGAGCTCGGCCTCGTCCGCCTCCTCGGCGCCGCGGGTCAGCAGGCGCAGGTACGGCTTGTGGGTCTCGGGCTCGATCGGGAGGCCGGGCGGGGCGCTCGACGTCGCGCCGGCCGCCAGCGCCCGCTTGACGAGCCGGTCCTCGAGGGACTGGTACGCCTCGACGACGATGCGGCCACCGACCGCGAGGACCTCGATCGACGCGGGCAGGGCGCGCTCGAGGGCCTCGAGCTCGCCGTTGACCTCGATCCGCAGCGCCTGGAACGTGCGCTTGGCCGGGTTGCCGCCCGTCTTGCGGGTCGCGGCCGGGATGCTGGCGCGCAGGATGTCGACGAGCTCGCCCGTGCGGGTCAGGGGCGCCTTCGCGCGCTCCGCGACGATGCGGCGGGCGATCCTGCCGGCGAACCGCTCCTCGCCGTACTCGCGCAGCACGCGGGCGATGTCCCGCTCGTCGTAGGTGTTCAGGACGTCCGCGGCGGTCAGCCCGGTCGAGGCGTCCATGCGCATGTCGAGCGGTGCGTCCTGCGAGTAGGAGAAGCCGCGCTGCGTCTCGTCGAGCTGCAGCGAGGACACGCCGAGGTCCATGAGCACGCCCTGGACCTCGCTGATGCCGAGGCCCGCGAGGACGTCACCGATCTCGTCGTAGACCGAGTGCACGCCCGTGAACCGCGCACCGAAGGGAGCCAGCCGGCGACCCGCCAGGTCGAGGGCCTGCGGGTCGCGGTCCAGCCCGATGACTCGGACGTGCGGGAACGTCCGCAGCACGGCTTCGGTGTGCCCACCCATCCCGAGGGTCGAGTCGACGAGGACGGCGCCGTCACCGGCCAGCGCGGGCTCGAGGAGCTCGACGCACCGCGCGAGCATGACGGGCGTGTGACGGGACGCGGCGTCGAGCTGGACGTCCGAACCGTCGTCGAACCCGTTCATCGCCCCTCCTCTCGCCGCGTGCCGATCGCTCGCTCGTTCGTTCGTCGTCCGCCCGGTCCTCGCGGCGGTACTGGTGTGGTCAGACGGCCCCTCCGCCGTCCGACCAGATCCCCCACCGACGTTCTGACTCCGGGGAAGTGAGTCGGAACGGACGGGAGGAGATCTCGCCGGGCGGTCATGCGGCCTGGTTCGTGCGGGTGGTGCGGGTGGTGCGGTTCAGGCGGGTGGTGCGGTTCAGGCGGGTGGTGCTGCATACGACGGCGGCTCAGAAGGGTCCGTTGGGGAAGACCTCCTCCGCAGTCGCGGCGTATCCGTCCTCCTGCTCGGCCAGGTAGGTCTCCCACGCGGTGAGATCCCAGATCTCGACGCGCGTCCCCGCGCCGATCACGGCGACGTCGCGGTCGAGACCGGCGTACGTGCGCAGCATCGGTGGGATCGAGATCCGTCCCTGCTTGTCAGGCAGCTCGTCGCTCGCGCCAGAGAGGAAGACGCGGAGGTAGTCACGGGCCTGCTTGCTCGTGACCGGTGCCTGCCGGATCTGGTCGTGCATGTGGCGGAACTCGTCCATCGGCATCAAGAAGAGGCAGCGCTCCTGCCCCTTCGTCATGACGAGGCCCGA
>DASVMA010000096.1:0-3842 GCA_036384595.1 Cellulomonas sp.
GCCCAGGTCTGGCTGTGGGACGAGCTGTTGTACGACGCAGCGACGCACCGTTTCACCCCGGACCGCTTCCTGGCGGATGCGCGCGACCGTCTCGGCGGCCTGGACGGCATCGTCCTGTGGCACGCCTATCCGGTCATCGGCATCGACGACCGCAACCAGTGGGACTTCTACCGTGACGTGCCGGGCCTGGCGAGTCTCATCGACGCGCTTCACGATGCCGGTGTTCGCGTCTTCGTGGACTACAACCCGTGGGACACAGGCACCCGGCGCGGCAGGGACGACGTCACGGAGCTCGCCTCGCTGGTCCATGAGCTTGGCGCGGACGGCGTCTTCCTGGACACCCTCACCGAAGCGAACACCGCACTCGTCGAGGCGCTCGAACGGGCGCGACCTGGCATCGCCCTCGAGGGAGAGTCCAAGCTTCCGTCGGCCCGCATCGCGGACCATTCGCTCTCCTGGGCGCAGTGGTTCGCGGACAGCGCGGTGCCAGGAGTCCTGCGCGCTCACTGGTACGAGCGACGTCACATGCAGCACCACGTGCGTCGCTGGAACCGCGACCACTCTGCCGAGCTGCAGTCGGCGTGGTTCAACGGCGTCGGAGTCATGGTCTGGGAAGTCGTCTTCGGCGCCTGGGTCGGCTGGAATGCGCGCGACGCCGCGACCTTGCGACGGATGCTTCCGCTCCAACGGGTCCTCGCAGACGTCCTCCACACGGGAAGCTGGACGCCTCTGTCGGCGCTCCACCCCGCCGCGACCGCCGCCGGGGTCTTCGCCTCCGAGTACGAGCTCGACGGGCTGACCCTGTGGACACTCGTCAACCGCAGCGACACCGACTGGACGGGTCCCGTGCTGGCGCTCGATCAGGAAGGTGCCGATGCGGACTTCGTCGACCTCACGGGCGGTCGGCGGCTGAACTCGTCCGAGCCACCGCACGCGGTCGTTCCCGCGCACGGGATCGGCGGCCTGCTCCGGGTCGCACGCGGGGCGGACGACAGGGGAGTGGAGCTCGACCGTGCGCTCGCGATCGTGGCCGGCGTCCCGCAGACGACCGATGCGTCGTTCCCGCACGCGCGGGCACACCGGATCGGCTCTCCTGCCCCTTCCGGCCCGACGCCGGGCAACCCGGGTTCCGGCTCCCGACCCGACGACGGAAGCGTCCTCGTGCCCGCCGGTCAGCACGTCCTCACCGTCCGGTTCCGCGTCCGAGAGACAGGGATGTACGACGGCGCACCGTATGTCGACGAGTGGAAGCCCCTGCCACCGCGCCTGCACGAGCAGCGCACCCTCGAGCGCGTCGTCCAGCTGGAGCAGCCGGTCAAGGTGTCGGCGGCCGAGGTCTCCAACCGCGAGTTCGCGGAGTTCCTCGGCGCGACCGGGTACCGCCCGGACCTGCCGCACCGGTTCCTGAACCACTGGGCCGCCGGCATCGGCGGCATCCGGAGCACGCCGCCCGCGGAGGCCCTCGACGAGGCGGTCACGTTCGTCGATCTCGACGATGCTCGCGCGTACGCGGCATGGGTCGGCGGCCACGTGCCGACCGAGGACGAATGGCAGCTGGCGGCGAGTCGTCCCGGCTTCGTCCGCCGCAGCCCGGCCGTGTGGAACTGGACCGAGAGCGAGCACACCGACGGCCGGACCCGGTTCGTGATGCTCAAGGGTGGTGCCGACCATGCCACGCCGGGGTCGCCGTGGTACTTCGACGGCGGGGTCAGGGAACCGGAGTTCGCGGCCAAGTATCTGGTACCCGGCCTCGGGCTCGCCCGCTCGGCCAGCATCGGGTTTCGGTGCGCATGGACAGCTGAGACGGAAGCGATCGGAGAGGACGCGCCATGAGCTCCGAGGGTGCGCTCGCAGGGCTGCGGGTGCTCGACGTCTCGACCTTGTTTGCCGGACCCATGGCGGCCATGCACCTCGGCGACCTGGGCGCAGACGTCGTCAAGATCGAGCACCCGCGGCGCCACGACCCGTCCCGCGGCCATGGCCCCTCGAAGGACGGTCACAACCTGTGGTGGAAGACGCTCGGGCGCAACAAGCGCACCGTGACCCTCGACCTGTCGACAGAGGAGGGCCAGGACCTGCTCGTCCGTCTTGCTGCGACGTCCGACGTCCTGATCGAGAACTTCCGGCCGGACACCCTCGAGCGCTGGAACCTCGGCTATGAACGTCTCTCTGCCGAGAACCCCGGCCTCGTGCTCGCTCGCGTCACCGGCTTCGGACAGGTTGGTCCGTACCGCCGTCGCCCCGGCTTCGGCACCCTCGCCGAGGCGATGAGCGGGTTCGCCGCCCTGACGGGCGAGCCTGACGGCCCCCCGACGCTGCCGCCGTTCGGTCTCGCCGACGGCGTCGCGTCGCTCGCCACCGCGTTTGCGGTCATGGCCGCGTTGCATGCGCGATCCCGGACAGGACTCGGCCAGGTCATCGACCTGGCGATCGTCGAACCGATGCTGGCGATGCTCGGCCCCCAGATCACCCGTTGGGATCAGCTCGGCACCGTCCAGCCCCGCACCGGCAACAGGTCCGCGAACAACGCACCCCGCAACACCTACAAGACCGCCGACGGCCGATGGGTCGCGGTGTCGACCAGCGCCCAGAGCATCGCCGAGCGCGTGATGCGGTTGGTCGGGCGCCCCGAGGTCATCGACGAACCCTGGTTCGCCACCGGATCAGGTCGCGCCGCCCATGCCGACGACCTCGACGGCGCCGTCGCCGCCTGGGTGGGCGCGCGCACGCGCTCGGAGGTGCTGGCAGCGTTCGAGACCGCAGACGCCGCCGTCGCTCCCGTCTATGACGCGAGCGACATCGTCGCTGATCCGCAGCTCAACGCCCTCGGCACCATCCAGTACGTCGATGACGACGAGCTGGGCCGGATCGCCATGCAGGGGCCGCTCTTCCGGATGTCACGCACCAGCGCCACGACGCAGTTCACCGGTCGCGCACCCGGCGCGGATACCGACGAGGTGCTCACCGAGCTGGGCCTCACCACCGACGAGATCGCTGGCCTGCGGTCCAGGGGAGTGCTGTGACCCACATCGACCGTCCCGACCTGACCCTCCTCTACGCGCCCGCCGACCGCCCCCAGCTCGTCGTCAAGGCGTTCGCGACCGCGGCCGATGCCGTGATCATCGACCTCGAGGACGCCGTCGCCCCCGATCGCAAGGCGTCGGCGCGAGACGCCCTCGCTGACCTCGTCGAGGGTCACGACGATCGCCACGTGCAGGTGCGCATCAACGCCCTCGGGACCCCGTGGGCCGCGCGGGACCTCGACGCGATCGCTGCCCTGCCGTCGAACGTCGGGGTGCGGATCCCGAAGGTGGCGAGACCCGCGGACGTCCTGCACATCGCTGCGGCGGTCGGTCCCCGCGCCCTGCATCTTCTTGTGGAGTCGGCGGCCGGTGTCGAAGCCGCCTATGACGTCGCGCGCGCCCACGCCCAGGTCGCGAGCCTAGGCCTCGGGGAGGCCGACCTGCAGTCCGACCTGGGGATCGACGACGACGCCGGATTGACCTTCGCCCGCTCGCGCGTCGTCAACGCGGCTCGCGCCGCCGGGCTCCCGTCTCCGTCGATGTCGGTGTACCCCAACCTGCTGGACGACGACGGCCTGGCTCGGTCATGCGCCGTCGGACGGCAGCTGGGATTCGTCGGGCGGGCCGCGATCCACCCACGACAGCTCGCGGTCATCGCGGCGGCGTTCGCTCCGAGCGCGCTCGAGGTCGAGCACGCACGGCGCGTCGTCGAAGCTGTGCACGACGCCCGTGAGGCGGGCAGCGGCACCTTCGTCCTGCCGGACGGGACGTTCCTCGACGTAGCCATGGTCGAACGCGCCCGGCGGACCATCGCGCTCG
>DASVMA010000097.1:0-2869 GCA_036384595.1 Cellulomonas sp.
CGTGACGCCCGACGGCGCGGGGTGGGGCACGCGCTCCTGGCGGGCGCCGTGGAGGTCGCCGACGAGGGCGCGGCGACCGACGTGTATGCCTCTCCGCTGCCGGGCGCGCGCGGCATGCTGCGGTTCTTCGCCCGGATGGGGTTCGCACCCGCCGCGACGCACCGGGTCGTCAGCACCGCCTCGCTGCAGCGTCGCCTGGCCGGCGAGGCAGCCTCAGGACTGGGGTCCCGACGCGGGGGCCGCGCGATCGAGGACCTGATCGCGCGCCGTCGGCAGGTCCGGGCCGCGAGCCAGCGCGACCCGGCCGATGCCCGGATGGTCCGCGGTTCGAGCGCAGGTCAGGCCCGGGGGGAAGCGATCAGCATGCAGGTCAGCCGCGCGGTGGCGACCCGCCGTGCCTCGGAGTCCTCGACGACGATCTCGTAGGACGCGAGCGAACCACCGCGGTGCGCGGCCGTCGCGACCGCGGTGACGATGCCGGCGCGCGCCGAGCGGTGGTGCGTGATGTTGAGCTCGATCCCGACCGCGATGCGCCCGGGCCCGGCGTGAGCCGTCGCGGCCAGCGAGCCCAGCGTCTCCGCGAGGACCGCAGAGGCGCCGCCGTGCAGCAGACCGTGCGGCTGGGTGTTGCCCTCGACCGGCATCGTGCCCACCGCGCGCTCTGCGCTCACCTCGAGCACCTCGATGCCCATGCGGGCGATGAGCGTGCCGGGGAACTGCGGTGCGGAGCCGTCGTCGGTCATGCCCAGTAGGTTGGCACCCGTGAGCGACGAACTGCCAACCGACACCCCCTCCACCAGCGACGCGAAGCGCGAGGCCGGTGGGCGGCTGCTGATCATCGACGGCCACTCGATGGCGTACCGGGCGTTCTTCGCGCTGCCCGTGGAGAACTTCTCGACCTCGACCGGTCAGCCCACCAACGCGGTGTACGGCTTCACGTCGATGCTCGCGAAGATCCTCGCCGACGAGGCGCCGACCCACCTCGCGGTCGCGTTCGACGTCGGGCGCACGACGTTCCGCACCGAGCAGTTCCCGGCGTACAAGGCGACGCGCGACGAGTCGCCGTTGCCGTTCCGCGGGCAGGTGCCGCTCATCAAGGAGATCCTCGCCACGATGCGGGTGCCGGTCCTCGAGAAGGAGAACTTCGAGGCCGACGACATCCTCGCGACCCTGACGACCCAGGCGCACGCGCTGGGCATGGAGGTGCTCGTCTGCTCGGGCGACCGGGACACGCTCCAGCTGGTCAACGACTCGGTCACGGTCCTGTACCCGGTCCGGGGTGTCTCGGAGCTCACCCGCATGACGCCGGAGGCCGTGCGAGCGAAGTACAACGTGGAGCCCTGGCAGTACCCGGACATCGCGGCGCTGGTCGGGGAGACGAGCGACAACCTGCCGGGGATCCCCGGGGTCGGGCCCAAGACGGCGGCCAAGTGGATCGCGACGTACGGCGGTCTCGACGGGATCGTCGCGGCTGCCGACCAGATCCCCGGCAAGGCTGGCGAGTCGCTGCGGGCGCACCTCGACCAGGTCATCCTCAACCGGTGGATCAACCACCTGCTGACCGACCTCGAGCTGCCGCTCGGGCCCACCGACCTCGCGCTGCAGCCCTGGGACCGCGAGGCCATGCACCGTGTCTTCGACTCCTTGCAGTTCACGACGCTGCGGGAGCGGCTCTTCGCGGCGTTCCCGGACGAGACCGCGCCGCTCGTCGAGGGGACCGACGTGCGGCTCGAGCAGCTCGGCTCGGACGACCTGGGCCCGTGGCTGACGGCGCGGGCCGGTCGCACGCTGGGTCTCGACGTGCGGGGGAGCGTCCGACCGGCCGGCGGTGACGCGTGGGCGATCGCGATCGCCGACGACGCGGGCGTCGCGGTCGCGCTCGACCTCACCACGATCGGGCCTGACAACGAGCTCGCACTCGCGGCCTGGCTCGCCGACCCGCACGCACCGAAGTCCGTGCACGCCGCGAAGGGTGCGTGGCACGCGCTCGCCGGCCGCGGTCTCGCCCTGGCCGGGGTGGTCTTCGACACCGAGCTCGCGGCCTACCTGTGCCACCCGGACCAGCGCGCCTACGACCTGCCCGGCCTCGTCACCCGCTACCTGCACCGTGAGCTGGGCTCGGCAGCGGGGACCGAGGAGGCGGGGACGCAGGGCGCGTTCGACCTCGAGCTCGACGGGTCGGACGAGGCGCAGCGCGCCGCGGGTCGTGCGGCCGCCGTGATCGAGCTCACCGAGGTGCTCGCGGGCGAGCTGGCGGACCGCGGGGCGGACCGGCTGCTCGGCGAGCTCGAGCTGCCCCTCGAGGACGTGCTCGCACACATGGAGCAGCGCGGCATCGCAGCGGACGTCGACTACCTCACAGGTCTCGAGTCGTCGTTCGACGCCCAGGTGCAGACCGCCGCGCTCGAGGCCTACGACGTCATCGGCCGGGACGTGAACCTGGGCTCGCCGAAGCAGCTGCAGGAGGTGCTCTTCGACCAGCTGGGGATGCCGAAGACCAAGAAGATCAAGACGGGCTACACGACCGACGCCGCCGCGCTGGCCGAGCTGTACGAGCGCACCGAGCACCCGTTCCTGGCACACCTCCTCGCACACCGTGACGCCATCCGGCTGCGGCAGACGGTCGAGGGCCTGCTGCGCTCGGTCGCCGACGACACCCGCATCCACACGACGTTCCAGCAGACCATCGCCGCGACCGGCCGGCTCTCGTCGACCGAGCCGAACCTGCAGAACATCCCCATCCGGACGGAGGCGGGTCGCCAGATCCGGCGCGCGTTCATCGTCGGGACGGGGTTCGAGACGCTCCTGACGGCCGACTACTCCCAGATCGAGATGCGCATCATGGCGCACCTGTCGGGCGACGCCGGCC
>DASVMA010000098.1:0-9072 GCA_036384595.1 Cellulomonas sp.
TGAACTCGATGTCGCACAGGTCGCGGTAGTGCGTCTCGAGCCGGCGCATGGCCTGGCGCAGGTCCCCGAACGACACCGGGTCGAGCTTCTCGAAGTCCGCGAGCGAGAGCGTGTTGCGGATGCCCGCGACGACGTCCTCGCCCTGCGCGTTCGGCAGGTAGTCGCCGTAGTCGCCGATCTTGCCCGTCGCGGGGTCACGCGTGAAGCAGACGCCGGTGCCCGAGTCGGGGCCCAGGTTGCCGAACACCATGCTCACGACGTTGACGGCCGTGCCGAGGTCGTCGGAGATGCGCTCACGACGCCGGTACAGGCGTGCGCGGTCGGTGTTCCACGACTCGAAGATGGCGGTGATCGCCAGGTCGAGCTGCTCGCGCGGGTGCTGCGGGAAGTCGCGTCCGGAGTGGTCGCGCACGATGACCTTGAACTGCTCGACGAGCTCCTCGAGGTCCTTGGCGTTGAGGTCCGTGTCGATCGTCGCACCGCGCTCGGTCTTGATCGTGTCGAGCGCGTGGGCGAACAGGTCGCCGTCGATCCCGAGGACCGTCTTGCCGAACATCTGGATGAGGCGGCGGTAGGAGTCCCACGCGAAGCGCGCGTCCTGGGAGAACTCGGCGAGACCCTGGACGGAGGCGTCGTTGAGGCCGACGTTGAGGATCGTGTCCATCATCCCGGGCATCGAGAACTTGGCACCCGAACGCACCGACACCAGCAAGGGCTCATGGAAGTCGCCGAGGTTGCGACCCACGGCGTCCTCGAGCCTGCGCAGGGCCATCGTCACCTCGACGCGCAGCTCGGCGGGCAGGGTCCCGGTCGCCATGTAGCTGCGACAGGCCTCCGTCGTGATCGTGAAACCGGGTGGCACCGGAAGGCCCAGTCTGGTCATCTCGGCGAGGTTCGCGCCCTTGCCGCCCAGAAGGTCCTTCTGGTCCTTGTTGCCTTCGCTGAAGTCGAACACGTAGGTAGACGTGACGCACCTCCCCGCACAGGACGCCTGCCCCGTTGCCTGCGTCGCCGTCCCCATGCTGCTCTTGTTGGGCGCGCGGCGCAGCCATTCGAGTGCCTGGTGGGACCCTTCATCTCACCCCGGCGAGCGGTGTTTCAGGCCGAGTCCCGTAGCACCAGGGACGTAGGTACCGTGATCGCGGCCGGGACCTGACCGTCGATGACCTCGAGCAGCAGGCGCACCATCTCGGAGCTGATCCGCTCGAACGGCTGGCGCATCGTCGTGAGCGCCGGGTGCACGTTCGCGGCGAGCCCGTTGTCGTCGAAACCGCCGACCGCCACGTCGTCGGGCACGCGCCGCCCGCTCTCGCTCAGCGCGACGAGCGCACCCGAGGCCATGAGGTCCGAGGCGACGAACACCGCGTCGAGGTCGGGGCGCCGGGCGAGCAGCTCACGCATCGCACGGTCGCCCGAGTCGCGCGAGTAGTCGCCGTACGCGACGAGCGACTCGTCGAAGCGGTCGCCCAGCTCGGCGCGGTAGCCCTCGAGCCGCAGGGTGCCGCCCGACGTGTCGAGCGGGCCGGTGATCGTCGCGACCCGGGTGCGGCCCAGGTCGAGCAGGTGCCGGGTCATGATGCGCGCGCCACCCGCGTCGTCGGCCGCGACGTACCCGACCTTCCCCTCGAAGCCCAGCGGGATGCCGCACGAGATCGTCGGGACGCCGGCGCGCAGCAGCGCACCGACCATCGGGTTGCCCTGGTGCGACGAGATGAGCAGCACGCCGTCGACGTGGCCCGCCGTGACGTACGCCGTGATGCGCGCGCGCTCCTCGGACGTGCCCGCGACCATGAGCAGCAGCGGCATCTCGCGCTTGCCGAGCGCCTCGGCCGCACCGCGCAGCAGGATCGAGAAGTTCGGGTCCTCGAACAGCAGGTGCTGGGGCTCGGTGAGCAGGAACGCGACCGAGTTCGAGCGGCCCGTCGCCAGGCTGCGCGCGTGCTGGTTCGCGGCGTACCCGGTGGCACGGATCGCCTCGTTGACGGCCGCGAGCGCCTCCGGGGACACCCAGTGCCCGCCGTTGATCACCCGCGAGACGGTGCCGCGCGAGACGCCGGCCGCCGCCGCGACGTCGCGGATGGTCGGCCGCTTGCGCGCGACCTGCTGGTGATCCACGTGACGAGACTCTAGGCGCACGTCAGGCCTTGACCGCACCCGCCGCGAGGTCGACCTGCCAGTACCGCTGCAGCGTCAGGAACAGCGCGATGAGCGGGATGACCGACAGCAGCGCGCCCGTGATGACCGACGTGTACATCGCCGGCTGCGACGCGCCCTGGTTGAGCAGGCCCGAGAGCCCCACGGTGATCGGGAACAGCTTGTCGTCGCCGAGCATGATGTACGGCAGCATGAAGTTGTTCCAGATCGCGACGAACTGGAACAGGAAGACCGTGACCAGCCCGGGCAGCATCATCGGCACCGCGATGGAGCGGAAGATCCGGCCCTCCTTCGCGCCGTCGGTGCGCGCGGCCTCGATGACGTCGTCGGGCACGGCCGCGGCCGCGTAGATGCGCGCGAGGTAGATGCCGTACGGGCTGATGATGCTCGGCAGCAGGACGGCCCAGTAGGTGTTGGTCAGACCGACCTTGGCGAGCAGCAGGTACTGCGGGATCGCGAGCACGACCCCGGGCACCAGGACGCCCGCGAGGAGCACGTTGAAGATGGCCTTCTTGCCTGCGAACCGGAACTTCGCGAGCCCGTACCCGGCCATCCCGGAGACGAGCACCGACGCGAGGCCGCCGACGCCGGCGTACAGGGCCGTGTTCGCCATCCAGCGCCAGAACAGCCCGCCGCGGTAGCCCGACAGCGTCGAGATGTTCTCGACGAGGTGCGTCGAGGGGGCGAACGTGAACGTCGAGAACAGCTCGGACGCGCTCTTCGACGAGGCGACGAGCACCCACGCCACGGGCAGCAGGCAGTACGCGGCGCCGAGCAGGAGGATCAGCGTGCTCGTGGCGCTCGGGCGGCCCGCGGCACGGCTGCCCGCGCGGACGGACCGGGTGGCGCGCTGGGAGGTCCGCGGCGGGGCCGTCATCACCGTCATGTCACTTCTCCTGGCTGAAGGCACGGTTCTGCACGAGGCGCAGGAACCCGAACGAGAGGATGAACGTGGCGGCCGCGATGACGACCGAGGTGGCCGCGGCGGAGTACAGGTCGTCACGCGTGAACGCGTCGCGGTACACCTTCATGAGCGGGGTCCACGTGCTCGAGATCGTGTTGGTCAGGGGCTTGAGGGTCACCGGCTCGGCGAACACCTGGAGTGTCGCGATCATCGAGAAGACGAAGGTCATGATGAGCGCGGGCATCACGATGGGGATCTTGATGCGCCACGCGATCGCGCGCTCGCTCGCGCCGTCGATCGTGGCCGCCTCGTAGAGCTCGGTCGGGATCGCCTTGAGCGCCGTGTAGATGACCACCATGTTGAAGCCCGTGCCGCCCCACACCGCGATGTTCGCGACCGCGAACATGACGAGTCGCGAGGACAGGACGGTCGGGACGTCCCAGCCCGCGTGCTGGAACAGGTAGTAGAACGGGCTCACGGCCGGCAGGTAGAGGAACCCCCACAGCAGCGACGAGATCACCGCGGGGACCGCGTACGGCAGGAAGATCGCCACGCGCGAGAAGGTGCGGCCGCGCGTCCGACGCGAGTCGAGCAGCAGGGCGAACAGCAGCGCGAGGCCCAGCATGGTCGGGACGACGACCAGGCCGTACAGCCCGACGCGCCCGACCGAGCCGAGGAACTCGGGGTCGGACAGCGAGCGCGCGTAGTTGTCGAGCCCGGCCCAGATCTCGTGCCGTGAGCCCTTGCCCAGGCCGAGGCCGCTGACCTTGACGGTCCGCAGGCTCAGGTAGGCCGCGTACCCGATCGGCAGGGCGAGGAACGCGGTGAAGAGGACGGCGGCGGGCGCGAGGAACCCGTAGGGCGCCAGCACCCGGCCGGCCGGTCGACGCGGGGATCGCGGTCGCGCCGTCGTGCTCACGCCGACCGGCGGTGCGGCCGGGGCGGGGGCCGTCGAGGTGGTCACAGGAGTCTCCCTGAGCAGGTGGCATGGATGGTCAGACGGGCCGCCGGGACCCGGCGGCGGGCGAGGGCGGCCGACCGGGTCACCGGACGGCCGCCCTCGTCGCTCACTCCTTGACCGAGAACCCGGAGGTCTTGAGGTCGTCGATGGTGATCTTCTGCATCGACTGGACGGCTGCGGTGAACGCCGCCTTCGACTTCGCCTCGGCCGCCTTGCCGAACTCGTCGTTGTACGCCGAGTAGGCGACGTTGACGTTCGGTCCGAACGTGAAGCTGCCCGCGGTCTGCGCGATCTTGCCGGCCAACGTGTAGAAGTCGGGCTGGTTGGAGAAGAACGCCGGCGGCGACGCGAGCGCCTCGGCCTGCGCGGGGATGTTCGCCGGGTAGATGCCGGCCTCCTTGACCAGCGAGTCGACAGCCTTCTGGTCGGTGTTGAGCCACGTGATGAACTCCGCGGCCTCCTTCGGGTGCTTGGACTGCGACGTGACGGCGATGGCCGAGCCGCCCCAGTTGCCGGTCGACGGCTTGGCGGGGTCCCACTGCGGCATGGGCGCCATCTTCCACTTGCCCGCGGTGTCGGCGGCGTTGCCCGCGAGGACACCGGGAGCCCAGACGGCCGAGAGCCAGCCGACCTGCGTGCCGTCGTTCAGCGCGGCGTTCCACTCCGGGGTGTACATCGGCTTGTTGTCGATGACGCCGGACTCGACGAGGCCGCCCCAGTAGTCGGCGACCTTGAGCGTCGCCGCGTCGTTGATCGACACGCTCCACGCATTGCCGTCGATGCCCCACCACGACGCCCCGGCCTGCTGCGCGAGACCGGTGAACCACCCGGCGTCGGCCGCGGAGAACGTCCCGAGGTACTTGGTCGGGTCGGCCGCGTGCAGCTTGGCGGCCACGTCGGCGAACTCGGCCCACGTCGTGGGGACGGTCAGGCCGAGCTGCTCGAACACGTCGGCCCGGTAGTAGAACTCCATGGGGCCGGAGTCCTGCGGGACGGCGTAGACCGCGTCGCCGCCGAGCGTGACCGCGTTCCAGACGCCGTCGGGGAACTGCTTGGCCAGGCCCGGGTCGATGTCGGCCTTGATGTCGGCGAGCGCGTCAGCGGAGACGAGCGTCGGGATCTTCTGGTACTCGGCCTGCATGACGTCCGGCGCACCGCTGCCGGCCTTCACCGCCGTCAGGAGCTTGGTGACGGCAGGGTCGCCGCCGTCCTGCTTGTTGACCGTGACCTGGATGTCGGGGTGGGTCGAGTTCCAGCCGTCGACGACCTTGTCCATGTTCGGGGCCCAGGTCCAGAACGTGAGGTCGACCTTCTCGTGGGCGGCTGCTGCCGTCGTCGCGGCGTCCGTCGTGGTGCCGCCGCTGGTACCGCCAGAGCATGCCGCCGCGAGCAGTGCCGTCGCAGCGACGATCGTGGCAGCCCGGGTGCCTGTGTGCAGGCGCATCTGTCCTCCTCGTTGGGGACCCACCGCTCCGTCGCGATGGGCGGCACCGCATGCGCCGCTGAGACGCTGCTGTACCTGTGCACGGTCACAGTAAGTGCACGGGGCAGGTCCTTGTCAACAGCGCCCTGCCTAGTGTTATCTAGTCGATGCACGGGTGATGCGACTGGGAGCGTGCACAGTTGCAACGCGTGACTCAGCACGCACACGAGTGCGCAGCAGACCGTCGAGGAGCACCGAACCATGACCGCAGATCCCCGCCGCGCGCCCCTGGGACCCGTCGGCGCTGCCGAGCCTTCGGGCACGCAGCCGGGCGTCGACTCCCCCCGAGCGCAGTGGCTCACAGGGGTCGAGCACGTCTCCTACGGCGGCGACTACAACCCTGAGCAGTGGCCCGAGGAGGTCTGGGCGCAGGACATGGCGCTCATGCGCGAGGCCGGTGTGAACCTCGTCAGCATCGGCATCTTCTCGTGGGGGCTGCTCGAGCCGTCCGAGGGTGTCTACGACTTCGGCTGGCTCGACCGGCTCATCGACCTGCTGCACGCCCACGGCATCCGCGTCGACCTCGCGACCCCGACCGCCTCCCCGCCCGCCTGGTTCTTCCACGCCTACCCGCACACGCGGGTCGTCTCACGGGACGGCACCGTGCTCGGCTTCGGGTCGCGCGGCATGGTCAACCCGAGCTCGCCCGAGTACCGGCGCGCGTCCGTCGCGATCGCCCGCGAGCTCGCCCGGCGCTACGGCCGCCACCCGGCGCTCGCGCTCTGGCACGTCCACAACGAGTACGGCGCTCCCGTGTCCGAGGACTACTCCCCCGTGTCCGCGGCCGCCTTCCGCACGTGGCTCGAGCGCCGGTACGGCACGCTCGACGCGCTCAACGCCGCCTGGGGCACGGCGTTCTGGGGTCAGCGGTACGGCGCGTGGGAGCACGTCGACGTCCCGGCCGTCGCCCCCAGCATCGTCAACCCGTCCCAGCGCCTCGACTTCGCCCGGTTCACGAGCGACGCGCTCCTCGAGTGCTTCGTCGGCGAGCGCGACGCGATCCGCGCGGAGTCGGACGTCCCCATCACGACCAACTTCATGGCCGGCGCGTGCCCGTCGGTCGACCTGTGGCGGTGGGCCCGCGAGGTCGACATCGTCTCGAACGACCACTACCTCACGGCCGCCGACGAGCGCGGGCACGTCGGCCTCGCGCTCGCCGCGGACCTCACCCGCTCGGTCGCAGGCGGCCGACCGTGGATCCTCATGGAGCACTCGACGTCGGCGGTCAACTGGCAGCCCCGCAACGTCGCGAAGCGCCCCGGCGAGATGGCCCGCAACTCCCTCGCCCACCTCGGGCGCGGGGCCGACGCGATCCTGTTCTTCCAATGGCGCGCGTCCCGCTCAGGCGCCGAGAAGTTCCACTCCGCGATGCTGCCGCACGCCGGGACCGGCAGCCGCACCTGGCGTGAGGTGTGCGCGCTCGGCGCCGAGCTCGGCCGGCTCGACGAGGTCCTCGGCTCCCGCGTCCAGGCCGACGTCGCGATCCTCTGGGACTGGGAGTCGTTCTGGGCGCAGGACCTCGAGTGGCGTCCGAGCGAGGACCTCGACCACCGCGAGCGCGTCGACGCGTTCTACGACCGCCTGTGGCGCGACGGCCACACGGTCGACTTCGCCCGCCCGGACGCCGACCTGTCGGGGTACCGCCTCGTCGTCGCCCCTGCGTCGTACCTGCTCACCGCCGCCGCGGGCGCGAACCTCGCGCAGTACGTGGCCGACGGCGGCACGCTGCTCGTGTCGTACTTCGCGGGGATCGTCGACGAGAACGACGCGGTGCACCCCGGCGGGTTCGGCGCACCGCTGCGCGAGGCCCTGGGGGTGAGCGTCGAGGAGTTCCTCCCGCTGCGTACCGGGGAGCGCGTGCACGTGGCGCTCGAGCCCGCTGCGGCGGGTCGGGGCGTGGACCCCGCACGGCTCGAGCTCGTGGGCGACGTGTGGGCCGACGACCTGGTGCTCGACGGCGCGGCCGTCGTCGGGACCTTCGTCGACGGGCCCGCCGCCGGTCGGCCCGCGGTGACCCGGAACGCGCACGGAGCCGGCACCGGCTGGTACGTCTCGACGCGGCTCGACGTCGACGCGCTCGCGAGCCTGCTGGAACCCGTCTACCGCGACGCCGGGATCGCGCCGTCGGGTCTGCCCGAGGACGTCGAGCTCATCCGCCGCCACGGTGCCGACGCCGACTACACGGTGGTGCTCAACCACGGGGACCAGGCCGTCGACCTCCCGCTGACCGGCATCGACCTGCTCAGCGGCGAGAGCGCCGAGGGTTCCGTGAAGGTCGCCGCCGGAGCTGCCCGGGTGGTGCGCACGGCTCGCCCCTGAATCGCCGGGGCGGTCGCCCGGCGGCGGACCCTCCTCCGCCGCCGGGCCGATCGTCACCGCGTGTCAGCGGCTGGGGCTGAAGTCCAGGCGGTCGTCCGTCACGGCGATGACGCTCCACGTCGAGCCCTCGGCGTTGCTCAGCTCGTAGCTCGGGAGCAGGAGGACAGCGCCTGACTCGAGCGTCGTCATGCCCAGTCCGAGCCGCGACGCCGTGAGCGTCACCGTCTGCACCGGCCACGGGATCGACTCTCCTGCGGTCGGGGTGGCCGGGACCGTCGGCTCCGGCGCGGCCGTCGCGACGCCCGAGCTGGCCGTGCCCGACGACGTACCCGCCGACGCCGCACCCCTTGCGGAGTCGGTCGCGAGCGGCATCACGCGGCCGTAGCCGGAGTCGAACCGCGGGTCACCGAGCCGCTTGACCGCGTCGGCAGGGCTGATCAGCGAGTACGCGCCGAGGTCGACGACCGGGGCGATCGAGCCGTAGAGCGACTGCACGCCGTCCGCGACGAGGGTGAAGCTCCACTGGACGCCCGTGAGCTGCCCGTCGAGGATCTGGCTCGCTGTCACGTAGGTGGCCGTCGGCTGGCCCTGGTCCTTCTGGACCTCGATCCGGTACCCGCCCGCGTCCACGCCGAGCGCGCTCATCAGGTCACGGGCCTGGGCGATCGCGGCGTCGCCGGTCGGCGCCGGGCCGGCCGAGGTCGTCGCGCACGGGTAGCTCGGGTTGAGCTGCTCGGGCACCGGGGTGGCGATCGTCGGCTCGGACCCCGGGGTCGCGACGCCGATGGCCGGCGCGGCCGCGGGGGCGGGCTGGACGGCCGTGGATCCGGTCGCCGAGCCTGCCGCGCCAGGCTCGACCGAACCGCTGGGGGTGTCGGGGGCGGACTTCACGCACGCCCACGGGTCGCGGCTCGGGTCGTAGTAGCTGAAGCTCGCGAGCCCGTCCGGCTGAAGCTGCACGGTCGGTCCGGTGCCGTCCTGGACGCCCACGACCCACGCGCCCCAGCTCTTCGTCGGCGCGCCGCTCACACCGAGCACCGACGCGAGGTGCGCCGCGGTGTCCGCCGAGTACACCGACGCGGGGTCGAACCCCCAGGCTGTCGCCGTCGCGCCGTCGGTCGACAGACCGGAGCCGGTGAAGACCGTCCGCCCCCCGTACCAGGGAGCCATGAGCTTCGAGGTGCCGACGCCCGCCGCAGCGCTGCCCGCCACAGCGCTGTCGGCGCCGGCCCGCGGGGCCACTGCGGCGAC
>DASVMA010000099.1:0-2305 GCA_036384595.1 Cellulomonas sp.
TGCGGATGCTCTCGAGCGTCGGCGTGCGGCCGAGGCCGCGCGCGCCCGCGCCCTGATCGCGGACTTCCTGGTCGATGTCCGGGCACGACAGGTGGCACCCGTCCCGCTGCACGCGCGCAGCTACGACGGTCGTCATCGCTACCGGACGCCGCTGCTCGGGTGGTACCTGCGGCGTGACAAGAACGTCGCGATCGGTACTGACGGGAACTACTACGTTCTCGGCGTCCCCACCAGCCTGCGGTCACAGCTACGGGGGACGTCGGTCGTGCCACGCGATCCCCCGCTCGTCGTCGGCGCGGGGGGCAAGGACGGCGAGTCGCTCGACCTCAAGGACGCGCTCGCGCGAGTGCTCAGCTCCTAGGAGCGGTCGCTCGGCCGGTCTCTGCTCAGACGCGGGTCCGTCGCTCCTCGACGTCGGCCCGGTCGGCGAGGTCGCCGATCGCCTCGGCTACCGTGCCCGGGTCCTCGATCGCGGTCAGGTGGCCCGCATGGGGGACGACGACGAGATGCGGGGCGGTGAGGGCCGCCGCCATGTGCTCGGCCGCGGCGACCGGTGCTGCGACGTCCTCGTCACCCACCAGGACGAGCGACGGTCCCGGGAACCGGTGCAGCACGGCCGTGCGGTCAGGGCGTGCGGCCATCGCGCGCTGCGACCATGCGACACCGGCCGGTGGCTGCTGACCGATCAGGCTACCGACCCGGTCAGCGAGCTCCGGGCGCAGCGCCCGGCTGGACTCGCCGAGCAGCGCCGTCGCCATCGGGCGCACTGCGTCCACGGTCCCCGACGACTCGAGCTCGGCCGCGATCCGCAGCCGGTTCGCCCGCGCCGCGTCGTCATCCGGGGTCGATCGCGTGTCAAGCAGGCCGAGGCCCGCGACGAGACCGGGATGGCGGTCGAGCAGCGCGAGAGCGACATAGCCACCCATCGAGAGGCCCACGACGACCGCCCGCTGCACCCCGACGGCTGCGAGGGCCTCGGCGACCGCGTCCGCCGCACCGTCGACCGCGGGGGCTGACGTGCCCGGCACTGCCGAGCCGCCGTGCCCCGGCAGATCGACGGCAAGGACGGTGCGGGCACCGGGCACGAGCGGTGCCACGTCGTCCCACATCCGGGAGTCGAGCGGGAACGCGTGCAGCAGGACGACGGGGAGCGCGTCGCCGGGACCGGTGCGGTACGTCACGACGTTGAGGGTGGTCATGCGGACTCCTCGGCAGGGGTGGTCACTGGTCCCGGCCAGTGGGTGGGCAGCGGCAGGGGGTGCCCCGGCAGGACGTGGCCGACGATCTCGTCGAGCACCCGTCGTACGGCGGGCTCCCCCACCCACAGGTGCTTCGCACCGTCGACGCCGATGACCTCCGCGTGCCGAACCCGCGCGAACCGTGCGCGCGCCTCCTGCGGTCGCAGGTAGTCGTCGAGCTCGGGCACGAGGACGACCAGCGGCTTGCCGAACGCGTCCCACGCGTCGAGGTCGGCGTCGGTCGCGCGGTGCAGCGGCGGAGACAGCAGGATCGCGCCCTCGATCCCCGGGTCACGCCCATGCATCAGTGCCAGCTCGGTCCCGAACGACCAGCCGACGAGCCAGCGGCGCGGGAGGTCATGGAACGCGGCGAACTCGATCGCAGCGTGCACGTCGAACCGCTCGGCATCACCGGCGTCGAACGCCCCTTCGCTCGTGCCCCGCGGGCTCGCCGTCCCGCGCGTGTTGAAGCGCAGCACGGCCAGGTCGGCGAGCGCAGGCAGGCGCCACGAGGCCTTGCGCAGCACGTGGGAGTCCATGAAGCCGCCGTGCGTGGGCAGCGGGTGGAGGGTCACGAGCGTCGCGGCCGGGCGCGCCGGGCCGCCGTCGGCCCCGAGTGGCCGGGCAAGCTCGCCGACCAGCGTCAGGCCGTCGGCGGTGTGCAGCTCGATGTCCTCGCGGTACGCGGGCAGGACCGTGAGCGAGCGGATCTCAGCGCTGCCGGCCGGCCGGGGGTGGGGGTGCGTGCGTGGGGTGCTCATCGGCAACGAGCCTACCGAGCAGGCCGGCGACGGTCGCGGGCGGCCCAGCACGCGACGTGCCAGTGGCGTCGGTCCGCGAGCGCCGCCTCGGCACCGAACAGCCCGTCCGCCGCCCAGGCGACGACGTGCGCCGTCCCTCGCGCGATGAGCTGGTCGCACCCCGGGCAGCGGTACTCCCGATCCGAGCCGGCGACGCGCTGCACCGTCCAGTCGCCGTGCGGTCCGCTCTCGCTGCTGCGCCCGCCCCGCACGCGATCGATGTCGAGCGGCGCGGGCTCCGCGCCGTACGGGCGCTTCGTCGACCTC
>DASVMA010000100.1:0-3790 GCA_036384595.1 Cellulomonas sp.
GCGGGCAGCGGCGCAGCAGGAGCGGCCGGGCGGGCGGTCACCTGGTCACACCCGGGCGGAGCGCGAACGGGGTGCGTGCCTGCGACGGCGCCGGCGCCAGAGGAACGCGATCCCGACGACGACGAGGAGACCGACGAGAGCGGCCCCGCCGGCGACGGCGAGGCCCGTGCCTGCGGACCAGTCGTCGCCGTCGGCGTCCTGGTCGGTGACGACCGGCCCGATCTCCGTGCCACCTGCGCGCGTCACCGGCCCGATCGACGCCGTGCCGGACGGGGGTGTGGTCGACGGGGTCGGCGCGGGTGCCGAGGTGGGGGTCGGCGTCGGCGACACCGTGGCGGCCGGACCGGCGCCGACGGTCGTGGCGCCGGTCGCCGTGAAGGAGAAGACTCCCTCGAGCGGATGACCGTCGGCCGAGGTGACGCGCCACGTCACGGTGTACGCGCCTGCGGGCAGCGCCCCCGCGACGGCCTGGCTCACGCTGGAACCGTCCAGCACGGGGTCACCCGAGCTGATCGTCCTGCCGTCGGGCGCGGTCACGACGACCTCGGTGCCGAGCGACCGAGCGGGCTCGTTGAACGTCAGGTTCACGCGCTCGGGTGCCGTGGCGACGGTCGACCCGTCGACAGGATCGGTCGAGACGAGGGTGCTGTGCGCCTGCGCCGCACCCGCGCCGACGAGCACGGCAACGGCGGCGATCGCAAGGACGACGACGGCTCGGCGACTGGCGATGGCTGCACTCACGGGAACCATCATCACGCGTCCGGCGGGTCGTCCGGACCCGATCAGCCACGCCGGCCGTGCCCAGATCCGTGACCAGGCTGTGTCGGAGCCTCGGAATAGTGTCGCCACGCATGGAGTTGTGGACCTTCACTGGGAAGGGGCGCGTCTTGTGCGCCCACCACGCTCGCCCGAGCCCGACGGCTCCACCCGGCCCCGACGCCGTCCGTCACCGCACCCCCACGAGAGGTACCCGTGTCCCAGACCTCCCGCTCGTCGATCCCTCCGGTCGACGCCGCAGCCCCTGTCACTGCGCGCCCGAGCGTCGCGCCCACGCACCGCCAGATCCTGACGATCCTCGGCGGGCTCATGATCGGCATGTTCCTCGGTGCGCTCGACCAGACGATCGTCGCCACGTCGATCCGCACCATCGGTGACGACCTCAACGGCCTCTCGCTGCAGGCCTGGGTCACGACCGCCTACCTGATGACGTCGACCATCGCGACGCCGCTGTACGGCAAGCTCTCCGACATCTACGGGCGCAAGCCGTTCTACCTCGGCGCGATCGCGTTGTTCGTCTTCGGGTCGATCCTCTCGGGCACCGCGACCTCGATGTACCAGCTCGCCGCCTTCCGCGGGATCCAGGGTCTCGGCGCTGGCGGGCTCATGTCGCTCGCGTTCACGATCCTCGGCGACCTCGTGCCGCCCCGGGAGCGTGCGCGCTACCAGGGCATGTTCCTCGCGGTGTTCGGCACGTCCTCCGTCCTCGGCCCGGTCGTCGGCGGGTTCTTCGCCGGCGCCCACTCGATCTTCGGCATCACCGGCTGGCGCTGGGTCTTCCTCATCAACGTCCCGATCGGGCTCATCGGTCTGCTCGTGATCTGGCGCGTGCTCCACCTGCCGCCCATCACGCGCGTCAACCACCGCATCGACTGGCCGGGCGCTCTCGCACTCGTCGTCGGCCTCGTGCCGCTGCTGCTCATCGCGGAGCAGGGCCGGGCCTGGGGCTGGGGCTCGGGCCGCGCGCTGCTGTGCTACGCGATCGGGCTCGTCGGGATCGGGCTGTTCCTGCTCGCCGAGGTCGTCGCTCGCGACGACGCGCTGCTGCCGCTGCACCTGTTCCGCAACCGCACGTTCGCGGTCAGCTCGGGTGCGAACGTCGTCATCGGGCTCGGGATGTTCGGTGGGCTCGCGACGCTGCCGCTGTACCTCCAGATCGTCAAGGGCATGACCCCGACCACCGCGGGGCTCACGCTCATCCCGTTCACGGTCGGCATCATGTCCGGGTCGATCCTCACCGGTCAGCTCACCGCCCGGACGGGCCGCTACAAGATCTTCCCGGTGATCGGCACGGTGCTCATGGGTATCGGCGCCTTGCTGTTCTCGCGTCTTTCGGTCGACACCACGCTGCTCGTCGTGTTCGCCGACTCGCTCGTCTTCGGGCTCGGCCTCGGGTTCACGATGCAGCCCCTCGTGCTCGCCGTGCAGAACGCCGTCCACGTCAAGGACATGGGCGTCGCGACCGCCTCGGCGCTGTTCTTCCGGCAGGTCGGCGGGACGCTCGGCACCGCGGTCTTCCTGTCGATCCTGTTCTCGACCGTGAGCGGCAACATCGGGAGCGCGTTCGCCCGGCTCGCGCCGACCGCGGGGTTCCAGGCCGCTCTTGCGGACCCGGCAGTCAGGGCCGACCCTGCGAACGCCCCCGTGCTGGCCATGGTCGGCGGGCACGGCGGCAGCGGTGCGATCCCGTCGATCGACAACTCGTCGTTCATCAACGCGCTCGACCCGAGGCTGGCCCGGCCGTTCCTCGACGGCTTCGCGCAGTCGATCGACCTGGTGCTGCTCATCGCCGCGGCGATCATGGTGCTGGGCTTCGTCCTGACCCTGCTCCTGCCCGAGCTGCCGCTGCGCAACGTGTCGGGCATCCAGGGCCGGATCGACAACGACGCCGAGGTCGCCGCTCAGGCGGTCTGACGCCACGTCGGTCCGTCGACCGACGCACGAGGTGCGGGTCCGCCGTCAGGGCGGGCCCGCACTTCGTGCGTCTGGGGTCGTGCGTCTCGCCGGGGGGCGGGACTTCGTTCTTCGTGCCAGCGAGCACCGAGCACCGCGTCGAGCGTCAGCCCCAGACGAGGCCGTGCGCCGGCTCCATGAGCACCTTGGCGATGTCGGCCAGGACGCGGGCACCGAGCTCACCGTCGACGAGCCGGTGGTCGACCGACAGCGCGAGCTGGGTCACGCTGCGGATCCGGATCTTGCCCTTGTGCACCCACGGCTGGTCGCGGATCGCCCCGAACGCGAGGATCGCCGCCTCGCCCGGGTTGAGGATCGGGGTGCCGGTGTCGATGCCGAACACGCCGACGTTGGTGACCGTGATCGTGCCGTCGGCCATGTCGCTCGGGCTGACCCGCCCGGACCGTGCCGTCGCCGTGAGCGCGGCGAGCTCGACCGCGAGCTCCTTCAGGCCGAGCCGGTGCGCGTCCTTGATGTTCGGCACGACGAGCCCGCGGGGGGTCGCGGCCGCGATGCCGAGGTTGACGTAGTGCTTGTAGACGATCTCCTGGGTCGCGTCGTCCCAGCTCGCGTTGATCTCCGGGTGCCGGTCGACCGCGAGCAGGAACGCCTTGAGGGCGATGAGGAGCGGCGTCACGCGCACGTCGGCGAACTCGCGGTCCTCGCGCAGCCGGGCGACGAGCTTCATCGTCTTGGTGACGTCGACCGTGTGGAACACCGTCACGTGCGGGGCGGTGAACGCGCTGGTCACCATCGCCTCGGCCGTCCGCTTGCGGACCGACTTGACCGGGACACGCGTCTGGCGACCGTCCGCGGACACGATGCCCTGCGAGAGCCAGCCCGCGTCGTCCGGGTAGGTCGCGAGCGCGCGCACCTGGGCATGGTTGGAGTGGGCCAGGAGGTCCTCGCGCGTGACGATCCCGCCCGGACCCGTCGGGTTGACCGAGTCGAGGTCGACGCCGAGGTCGCGCGCGAGCTTGCGGACCGGCGGCTTCGCGAGGGCGTGCGCTCGGAGCGGCTCCGCGCCTGCGGCCGGCGCTGCGAGGGCCGACGTCGCAGG
>DASVMA010000101.1:0-5514 GCA_036384595.1 Cellulomonas sp.
CTCGCCCGCCTCGACCGCCGCGACCAGCGCGTCGCCCCACGGCCCGTCGGGCCCGGGCATGACGACGTCCTGGCCGGCCGCCGCGGACGCGAGCGAGCGCACGGCCGTCCAGTCGGAGATGACGACGCCGTCGAACCCCCACGTGCCTTTGAGCGGCTCCGTGAGCAGCGGGTGCTCGGTCATCGTCGTGCCGCCGACCGCGTTGTACGCGCTCATGACGCTCCAGGCGCCCGCATCGACCACGGCGCGCTCGAACGGTACGAGGTACAGCTCGTGGAGCGCCTGCTCGGACACCTCGACCGACGCGGTGAACCGGTCGGTCTCGAAGTCGTTCGCGACGTAGTGCTTGGGGCACGCCGCGACACCGTGGTCCTGCAGGCCGCGGACGAACGCCTCGGCGATCTCGGCCGTCAGCAGCGGGTCCTCCGAGTACGCCTCGAAGTGGCGGCCGCCGAGAGGGCTGCGGTGCAGGTTGATGGTCGGGCCGAGCACCACGCCGACGCCCTTGCGGTGGGCCTCGTGCGCCGCGGCCACGCCGTAGCGATAGGCGATCTCGGGGTCCCACGTGGCCGCGAGGGCGGTCGCGCTGGGCAGGTTCAGCGACGGGTCGCGCTCGTCCCAGACGGCTCCGCGGACTCCCGACGGGCCGTCAGAGAGGACGACCGTGCGCAGCCCGACGGCGGGCTCGGCGTGCAGCGACCAGAAGTCGGCGCCGGTCAGCAAGCGGACCTTCTGAGCCAGGGTGAGCCGGGCGACGAGCTCGTCGATCCGGGGGTCCGGGGTGCTGCCAGCCATCATCGAGCTCGTCCTGTCGTCGCCGTCGTCGTCATCTCGGGGCTTGTGCTTACCAGGCGACCGGGAGCGCGTCCATTCCGGGACCGGGGAAAAGGAGGCGTCAGGCCTCGGTGACGAGGAGCTCGGCGAGCGTGGCCCGCAGCACCGCCGCCATGTCGACGCTGTCCCGGTCGAGCAGCCACTGCACCTGCAGACCGTCCATGAGCGCGACGAACGCGCGCCCCGCAGCGTCGGGCTCGATGCTGGGACGCAGCTGACCGTCGGTCTGCGCAGCCACGAACCCGCCCACGCACTGCCCGACGAATCGCGCGTAGCGCGCCACGAAGAAGGCGTGCGCGGGATGGTCCGCCGCCGTCGACTCCGCGGAGAGCACGCAGTACAGCTCGACGATGCCTGGCCGCGTCGCGTTGAACTCCACGAGGTCGACCATGTGCCGCAGCAGCTCGACGCCCTGGAGATGGTCCAGTCCGAACCGCTCCGCATCGACCTCGTCGCGGTGCT
The DNA here is from genome assembly GCA_036384595.1 of Cellulomonas sp. GTDB lineage: Bacteria > Actinomycetota > Actinomycetes > Actinomycetales > Cellulomonadaceae > Cellulomonas_A. Next base: position 1,297 of record DASVMA010000101.1, read on the forward strand.
CGAGGACCGCGAGCAGGAGCGCCTGCTTGGCCGGGAAGTGGTGCAGCAGGCCTGGGTGGGAGATGCCGACCCGCGTCGCGATCTCTCGCAGCGACGCCGCGCGGTAGCCGACCTCGCCGAACAGGGTGGTCGCCTCGTCGAGGATGATCTGGCGGCGGGCCCAGCCGTTGGCGTAGCCGCGGACGAGGACGTCGGTCACGTTCCCTCAACCCCTCACGCTCGACCCGCTGGCGACCATGAGGGTAGCGCTCCCACACTCCGCGCCCGGCCGGATTCTCACCACGGACGGGCGCGGGACCTGGCAGCGCGAGCGGTGGCTACTCCCCGGGGAAGACGACCCCGACCTGACGGCGGATCTCGTCGGCGGTCTCGAGCGTCGCGACCGTCTCGTCGAGCGGCAGCAGCGGCGACTCCGTGAGCCCCTCGGTGACGTACCGCGCGAGGGCTGCCGCCTGGAAGCAGAGCCCGGCGTGGCCGAGGATCCGGTTGTCGTCCCAGGTCACCCGCTGCTCGCCCGCGATCAGGGTCACGCTCGTCGGCGTGAACGACGTGGGGCCGAGCTCGACCCGCGCCCACGAGCCTGCGACGGTCCCGGTCTGCGCGGTCTCGGCGAGCATCGTCGTGAACAGCTCGGCGTGCGCGTCGCCCGCGTAGCTGAGCTGGATCGCGGTCTGCGCGTCGACCCCCGTCGCCGCCAGGACGCCTGCCGCCTGGATCGCCGTCGGGCGCAGGCCGAGGCCCGCGTGACGCGCGACGAACGCCGCGAACGCGAGGGGGTAGATGCCGAGGTCGAGGAGCACACCGCCCCCGAGCTCCGGGTTGAGCAGGCGGTGGGTCGGCGCGGGCTGCGACCACACGCCGAAGTCGGAGGTGATGCGGTGCACGTCGCCCAGCGCGCCGTCCTCGAGCAGCTGGCGGATGACGTCGGTGTGCGGCAGGTACCGCGTCCACATGGCCTCCATCGCGAAGACACCGGCCGCACGCGCCGCCGCGACGACCTCGCGCGCCTCGCCCGCGTTGCGGGTGAACGCCTTCTCGACGAGCACGTGCTTGCCGGCCGCGATCGCCAGGAGCGCCTGCTCGCGGTGCTCGCTGTGCGGGTTGGCGACGTACACGACGTCGATCTCCGGGTCCTCGACGAGCTGGGTGTACGAGTCGTACGACCGCTCGATGCCGTGCGTCGCGGCGAACGCCGCGGACCGTTCCGCCGACCGGGACGCGACCGCGACGACCCGCTGGCCCGTGTTCGCGAGCACCGTCGAGGCGAAGGTCCCCGCGATCTTGCCCGGCGCGAGGATGCCCCAGCAGAGCACGGGCGCATCCCGGGGGTCGGGGAAGCGCGGGGTCGGGAGGGCGGTCGGTGCGGGTGCTGTCGTCATGCGCCCAGACGCTACCGGGCGCTCCCGAGGTATGCCGTGAGGCCCTCGACGACGAGCGCGTGGTCGTCCTGCTGCGGCAGCCCCGAGATGCCGACGACCCCCACGAGCTGCCCGTTCACGCGCAGCGGGAAGCACCCGCCGTGCGCCGCGTAGTGCTCGGGGTCCAGCTCGGCGCGGGTCTCGAAGGTGCCGCCCTCGACCCGGTACCGCGTCCCGACCGCGAACGACGAGTGCCCGTAGTGCCGGACCACCGCCGCCTTGCGGCCGAGCCACCAGTCGTTGTTCGGCGAGGTGCCCGGCAGCGCGCGCTGGAAGACGATGTGCGGACCCGAGGACGTGTCGACCTCGACGCGCACGACGACCGGCAGGCCCCGCTGCTCGGCGAGCTCGGCGAGGGTCGCGCCGAGGCGCGCCGCGTCCTCGTAGGTCAGCTGCGGCAGGACCAGGCTGTCCTCCTGGGCGAGCAGCTCGGCCAGGAGCGCGGGGTCGGAGAACGGGATGGTCCCAGGGGCGTCGGTCACGCCACCGACGCTACCGGACGCGCCACCACCGCAAGCGTGAGGCCGGCCGCGCCGTCGTCGGACCGGTCGACCTGGACGGTGTCGCCGTCCCGGACCTCGCCGCCGAGGAGCATCCGGGCGAGCCGGTCGCCGATCTCCCGCTGGACGAGCCGGCGCAGCGGCCGGGCACCGTACGCCGGGTCGAAGCCCTCGATCGCGAGCCACTCGCGCGCGGCCGGGGTCACGTCGAGCGTGAGCCGACGGTCCGTCAGGCGGTCGGCCAGGGCCTTGACCTGGATCTCGACGATACGGCTGAGCTCGTCGAGGGACAGGGGGTCGAAGAGGACGACGTCGTCGAGGCGGTTGAGGAACTCGGGCTTGAACGCGGCGTGGACGGCAGCCATGACCGCGTCGCGCTTGGCGGCCTCGTCGAGCATGGGGTCGACGAGGAACTGCGAGCCCAGGTTCGAGGTGAGCACGAGGATCACGTTGCGGAAGTCGACCGTGCGGCCCTGGCCGTCGGTGAGGCGGCCGTCGTCGAGCACCTGCAGCAGGATGTCGAACACCTCGGGGTGCGCCTTCTCGACCTCGTCGAACAGCACGACCGAGTACGGCCGGCGTCGCACGGCCTCCGTCAGCTGGCCGCCCTCCTCGTACCCGACGTACCCAGGGGGTGCACCGACCAGGCGCGCGACCGAGTGCTTCTCGGAGTACTCGGACATGTCGATCCGGACGATCGCGCGCTCGTCGTCGAACAGGAAGTCCGCGAGCGCCTTCGCGAGCTCGGTCTTGCCGACACCGGTCGGGCCGAGGAACAGGAACGAGCCCGTCGGCCGGTCGGGGTCGGAGATGCCGGCGCGGGCGCGGCGGACCGCGTCGGAGACCGACGCGACAGCCCGGCGCTGGCCGATGAGCCGCTGGCCGAGCACGTCCTCCATGCGCAGCAGCTTGGCGCTCTCGCCCTCGAGCAGGCGACCGGCGGGGATGCCCGTCCAGGCGGACACGACCTCGGCGATCTCGTCGGGCCCGACCTTCTCGGCGATCATCGGCTCGGGGACCGGGCCGATGGCGTCCTCGACGCCTGCCCGCTGCTCCCGCGCCTCGGCCTCGGCGATCTCGCGCTCGACCGCCGGGATCTCCCCGTACAGCAGGCGCGAGGCCGTCGCGAGGTCGCCGTCGCGCTGCGCCTTGTCCGACTCGATGCGCAGCTCGTCGAGCTTGGCGCGCAGGTCTCCGACCCGGTTGTGGCCCGCCCGCTCGTTCTCCCAGCGTGCGGTGAGCGACGCGAGCTCCTCCGAACGGTCCGCGAGGTCCGCGCGCAGCTTCCCGAGCCGCTCGCGGGACGCGTCGTCGTCGGCGTTCTCGAGCGCGAGCTCCTCCATCTTGAGGCGGTCGACCGCGCGGCGGAGCTGGTCGATCTCGACGGGCGACGAGTCGAGCTCCATGCGCAGCCGGCTCGCGGCCTCGTCGATGAGGTCGATGGCCTTGTCGGGCAGCTGTCGCCCGGAGATGTAGCGGTCCGACAGGGACGCGGCGGCGACGAGCGCGGCGTCGGAGATCGCGACCTTGTGGTGCGCCTCGTAGCGCTCCTTGAGGCCGCGCAGGATCGCGATGGTGTCCTCGACGCTCGGCTCGCCCACGAAGACCTGCTGGAACCGGCGCTCGAGCGCCGGGTCCTTCTCGATGTGCTGCCGGAACTCGTCGAGCGTCGTCGCGCCCACGAGGCGCAGCTCGCCGCGCGCAAGCATCGGCTTGAGCATGTTGCCGGCGTCCATCGAGCCCTCGGCCGCGCCGGCCCCGACGACCGTGTGCAGCTCGTCGATGAAGGTGACGATCTCGCCGTCGGACGACTTGATCTCCTCGAGGACGGCCTTGAGCCGCTCCTCGAACTCGCCGCGGTACTTGGCGCCCGCGACCATGGCCGCGAGGTCGAGCGAGACGAGCCGCTTGCCGCGCAGCGACTCGGGGACGTCACCCGCGACGATGCGCTGCGCGAGGCCCTCGACGACGGCCGTCTTGCCGACGCCGGGCTCGCCGATGAGGACGGGGTTGTTCTTGGTGCGCCGCGACAGGACCTGCACGACGCGGCGGATCTCGGCGTCGCGGCCGATCACGGGGTCGAGCTTGCCGTCACGGGCCGCGGCCGTGAGGTCGACGCCGTACTGCTCGAGGGCCTTGTACGTGCCCTCGGGGTTGGGGCTCGTGACCTTGCCGGACCCGCGCACGGTCGGCAGCGCGGCCAGGAGGGCGTCGCGGGACGCACCATGGGTGCGCAGCGCGTCGGCCACGCCCGAGCGGCCCGCAGCGATGCCGAGCAGCAGGTGCTCGGTCGAGACGTA
>DASVMA010000102.1:0-21834 GCA_036384595.1 Cellulomonas sp.
CTGGCCCTGCTGGCGCGCGGGTACCCGCCGGCGCCGACGATGCTGCTGACGGTCCTGACGGGGGTCGGCCGCGAGGTTCTCGAGGTCACCCGCGGGACGTCGCTCGTCGAGGTGCTGCGCATGACGGGCGCGGACGGGCGCGCCCCGAAGGCCGTGCTGCTCGGCGGGTTCGGCGGTGTCTGGGTCTCGTGGCAGGACGCCGAGCGGCTGACGTTCGACGAGGGTCGGCTGCGCGCGGTCGGGCTCAGCGCGGGTGCCGGGGTGGTCGCGCCGCTGTCGGCTGGCGCGTGCGGCCTCGCGGAGACCGCCGCGATCGCCGACTACCTGGCGTCGATGAGCGCACGCCAGTGCGGCCCGTGCCTGTTCGGTCTGCCCGCGCTCGCCGAGGGTGTGCGCCTGTTGGCAACGGGGAAGGCGAGCCGTCGTGACCGGCTGCAGGTGCGTGCGGACCTCCGCGCGGTCGCCGGCCGTGGTGCCTGCCACCATCCCGACGGCGCGACGCGGCTCATCGCGTCCGCCCTCACGGTCTTCGAGCGCGACGTCGACCAGCACGCGCACGGTCGTCCGTGCGCGGGTGCGGCCGCGATCACGCTCCCCGTCCCGTCCGGTGCCCGATGACGGCCCGCGACCCCCGTCGTCCCGCCGCACCCGCGCGGCCCGCGACCGAGCTGCGGCTGCGGGTCGACCCCGTGGCCTGCGACGGCATCGGGGTGTGCGCCCACCTGGCCGTCGGCGTCGTCGAGCTCGACCGGTGGGGCTACCCGATCGTCTCGTCGGAACCGCTGGGCCGGGGCGACGTCGGCGCAGCGCGCGCGGCCGTGCGGGGCTGCCCCCGACGCGCCCTGTGGCTCGAGACGGTGCAGCTCCGCTCGGTCACGTGAGCGGGAGGGTCCCGCGGATGATGCTGTTGCCGGAGTGGGCCGGGTTGCCGTCGAACGCCTGCTGGGACACGTCGACGACGGGGTAGTCGGCGAGGTCGAGCCCGGGCGGGATCGTGAACGTGCCGGTCGAACCCTCGAGAACCCCGAGGCTGACGAGCCGCGTGACGCTCCGGTCGATCAGCCACACCTCGCGGTACCCGCCGTCGCTGACGCTCTTGTCGAGCGCGAGCACGAGGACGCGCGTGCCGTCCGACTCCTTCTCGACCTTGGCCTGACCAGTCACGGTCCACCCCGGGAGCGGGGCCAGGACTGTGCTGGCGACGACCGACTGGTTCGAGGTGCCGTCCCCGGTGCGTCCGGTCCACCAGGCTCCGCCGGCCACGCCGACGACGAGCCCCGCCGCAGCGGCCGTCGCGACCCATGCGAAGCGACGCGCTCGCCGGGTCCGGGACGCGAGGTCGACGACCTCGGCCCCGGCACCGTGCGCTGCGGGTCCGTCGGGGTGCACGCCGTCGGCGAGCCCGAGCTCGTCCCGGACGCGGTCCCAGACCGCCGCGGGAGGTGCGACCAGGGTGTCCGCGGCCGTCAGCGACCGGGCCGTGGACACCGTCGCGGCCAGCGCGGCGACCTCGTCGGAGCACACCGGGCACGCGGCGAGGTGGGCGGTGTCCGCCTCGGTCGCCACCGGCTCGCCGAGCGCGATCAGCGCAAGGACCTCCGGGTCAACGTGCTCCACCATCCACCTCCAACCTGTCGCGCAGACGCAGGAGACTGCGTCTGATGTGGCTCTTGACCGTGCCGAGCGGCAGCTCGAGCCGCCGGGAGATCTCATCGTGCGTGAGGTCGTCGTAGAACGCGAGCGCCATGATCGTGCGCTGCGGCTCACCCAGCCGCGCGAGCTCGTCGGCGACCGTCAGCCGGTCGGCGAGCTGGGCGGTCTCGGCCGGCGGGTCGTGGTGCGGCGCCGTGGCGACGGCGAGCTCGTTGCGACGGTCGCGGGCGCGGCGTGCGTGCGTGTCGGCGATCGCGTTGCGGGTGATCCCGGTGAGCCACGCGGGCAGCGGTGAGCGTGCCGGGTCGAATCCCGAGCGGCCGCGCCACGCGCTGACGAAGACCTGCTGCGTGACGTCCTCGGCGTCGGCGCTGTCCCGCAGCGCACGCAGGGCGAGGGTGTGCACGAACGCCGACCAGCGGCGGTATGCCTCGGCGAGGGCCGAGTCGTCCCCTGCGGCGAAGGCGCGACCCACCGCCGTGTCATCCCACAGGGCCGGACCGTGCGGGTTCCCCACCATCGATGGCGTGGACAGCGGAGCGCTCCTTCGCGTCGAGAGCTCGGGCCTGGTCAGGGTCTTCACGTCAGGCGCCGACGGGATCGGCGATGACGACGATGTTGTCACTGTAGTGACCCACGTCGCTCTGCCACCGCCCCCCGCACGTGACGAGGACGAGCCGGGGGGCGCCGTCGCGCGTGAAGATGTCGTCCCACGGCACCTCGGGCTTGGCGACCCGGGCGACGCTGCTCACGGCGTAGCGGTGCACCGAGCGGTCGGCGAGGGTGACCTCGACGGTGTCGCCCACGACGAGATCCTTGAGGTGGGCGAACGGGCCCAGGCTCCCGGTCGCGATCGAGTCGACGTGCGCGGTGATCACCGCAGTCCCGGTGGCGTCGCCGGGGGCTGCGCCGAACTGGTACCAGCCGCCGCGGTCGGCCCGCGGCGGGATCTGCATCTGCCCGTCGGACGCCACCCCGACGGGGTCGATCGGCAGGTCGATGCCCTGGGCCGCTGACGTGAGCCGGACAGGCGGTACGACTGCCGGCTGTGCGGCCGGCCCGAGAGCGGCGGACCGCACGGGCACCGGAGGGACCGTCGGCGGCGGGGGGTCGGGAGACCGTGCGGTCGACGGCGCCGGGCTCGACGTCCCCGACGTCGCAGCTGTCGACGCGGATGGCGCGGACCGCGCGGTCGTCCCGTCGCACGCAGCCGTCGCGAGGAGGGCCACGGTCACCACCACCACCAGGCCGCGCGCGTTCACGCGTCTCTGGGGACGGGTCGCGCGGCGGGTGGGGTGCACGGCTGGCTCCGGTGCGGTCGGCTGGGTGAAGCAGGACGAGGCGACGTCACGACGCGCCGTCACGAGACGCAGGGGTGCGGCGCCCGCGGTGAGCGGGCACCGCACCACGAGCCGTCAGTCGCGCGAGACCGTCGCGCGGGCCGGGGCCCGACGCGTGACGAGGACGGCGCCACCGGCGGCGAGGAGCAGAGCGGCCCCGACGAGCCACGGGGTCGACGACGACGAGTCGCTCGCCAACCCGAGCTCACCGGCCGGGACCCCGGCTGGCGCCGAGTGGAGCCCGCCGATCGTCTGGACCGCGAGCTTGAGGTTGTTGGCGCTCAGGCTGCCCCAGGCGTAGACGATGGTGTTGACGCCCTCAGCGACGTTCACCTCCGCCGGGCCGATCACGGGTGCCGTGGTCCCGGCCGCGGCGACCGCTGCGGACACGGTTCCCGCCGGGAGGTCGAGCACCTTCTCCTGCGGGTTGGTCAGCCCGCTGATCACGGGGGTCCCGCCCGCGAGGACGTCGACCGCCGGCGCGGCCGCCGTGTGCCGGACGGTGAGCCGGCCCTGCCCGGCGGCGATCGGGGAGATGTCGTTGGTGAAGAGCGTCGCGGTGGGCTTCCCGCTGGCGTCGAGGTGGGCCACGGCGGTGTAGCTCTTGCCCGCCGCGAGCGTCAGGTCCACGGGACCGATGGCCGGTGCGCTCGCGTCGACCGCGTCGGAGGCGGTGATCGCGACCGTGTAGGTGCCCGGCGCGAGCTCGAGCGGCCCGGCGAGCGAGCCCGGGGTGAAGTCGTCGAGCGTCCGGGTCCCGTTCACCCAGACGTCGACGGTGAGGTCGGGGACGCCGTGCAGGACGGACAGGGACGCCTTGTCGCTCGTTGCTGCGCTCGCGGGCAGGGCGCCGGCGAGGGTGAGAGCGAGGCCGGCGACGGCGCCGGCGAGAAGTCGGGTGCGCATGGTTTCCTCCTGGGTCGTGCCCGGGGGCACGGGACTGTCTGGACACCACCTCTACGGCGCGGGGGCCGTCCCTGGATGCAGCTCGGCGCGAGAACTTCGCGCACACCGAACCGGACAGTTCGGTCAGTGTTCACCTCGCCGTCCGCTGTCAGGAACCCGCGGGCGGCCTGCCCGGCGTTGACTGCCGCGGTCAGGGCGATCGGGCCCTGCTCTCGGGAGGCAGTCACATGAGTGCATGGCAGAAGTCCGGCTGGGTGGGAACGACGGTGACGCTCGTCGGTGCGGCGCTGGCCGCCGGCTCGTTCACCGGCGCATCGACCGCGCAGGGTGCCTTCGGCAACGTCGCGAGCGCGAACCCGCGCACCGGGGTCGAGAACAACGTGCTGGCCGCAGGCCTCACGCAGACGTCCGTCGCGTGGGGCTCCCTGCCGCTGACGAACCCGGACACCGCGAACGGCGTCACGTACTACGGCTACAGCACGGCGAACGGCGGCCCGCTGACGCAGGACGCGCACGAGGCGTACAAGACGGAGCCCGACAAGAACGTCTACCTCGTGCTCAACGGCCACCACTACCTGTACCAGGGCCACGAGACCGGACCGCGCGGCTACGTCACGCGCATCGACCTCGACCAGACGGACCCGGCCAAGCGCGTCTCGCTCGTGTCCGACGTCGACGCGACCGGCAAGAAGCTGCCGACGTTCGACGGCATCACGTGGGACCCGTTCAGCAAGCAGCTGCTGCTGACCGCCGAGTCGAAGGCACCCACGGGCGGCGTGTGGGCCGTGACGCTCGACGCCGACGGCAACCCGACCACGGGCGCGGCCGTCGCGCTGACCGGTATCGGCTCGGGCGGCTTCGAGGGCATCCAGAACGATGCGGACGGCAACGTCTGGATCGTCGAGGACATCGGCGGAGCGACGGTCGCGGGCACCAACGGCAAGAAGCCGAACAGCTACGTCTACCGGTTCGTGCCCGTGGACAGGGCCGACCTGACGAAGGGCGGCGCGCTCCAGGCGCTGCAGGTCGCCCGGGCCGACGGCACTCCGGTCACCGCGAGCCAGCTCTCCGCGAACCCGTCCGACCAGGTCGTCACCGACCTGCACACCTACGGCTCGACGTTCGCGACGACGTGGGTCACCGTGCACGACGGGTCCGCGACGTTCGACGCGACCGGCGCGGCGGCGACCGCGGGTGCGACCCCGTTCAAGCGCCCCGAGAACGGCGTGTTCCGGCCGGGCACCTCGTTCGGGGAGTTCTACTTCACCGAGACGGGCGACACGTCGGCCACCTCGACCCTGCCCGGCGCGTTCGGTGCGGTCTTCCGGCTCGTCCAGTCGTCGCCGAGCGCGGCCACCGGCACGCTGAGCCCGGCGTGGATCGGTGACGAGGCGCACACGGGCTTCGACAACATCGCCTTCGCCGCCAACGACCAGCTGCTCGTCGTCGAGGACGCAGGCGACACGCTGCACCAGCAGCGCAACGCCCTCGACTCGGGCTACGTCGTGGACCTCCGTGGCAGCGACACCAAGGCCAAGAAGGTCACGCGGTTCCTCGCCGAGGGGCGCGACGCCTCGGCGCTGTTCGACGCGACGACCAACCCCGGGTACAACGACGGCGACAACGAGATCACCGGCATCCACGTCTCGGACGGCGACCCGACGCCCGCGGGCATCCTCGGCGCGACGACGCCGAAGCTCACGGACGGCACGTGGCGGACGTTCTGGACCCAGCAGCACGGCGACAACGTCACGTGGGAGGTCTCCCTCGCGGGCGTCCGCCACGGCGACGAGGACCACTCCGGCAAGAGCTGACCGCAGCACCACCCGGCAGCACCGAACGCCCCGGCCACGCGGCCGGGGCGTTCGGTGCGTCGGACGGGCCCGCGGCGTCGGCACGAGGTGCGTGCCGGGTCACGGGGCCGACGGCGGTGGCGCCTCGTCGCGGGTCCGGGGACGGCCGCGCGGGGGGATCGGCGCGGCGTGCTTCGGCATGCGTCCTGCGTCGGTGAGCGCGCGGCGCAGCAGCATCTCCACCTGGGCGTTGACGCTGCGCAGCTCGTCGTCGGCCCAGCGGACGAGCGCGTCGTGGACGGCAGGGTCGATGCGGAGCAGGACCTGCCGGCGCTCGCTCATGTGTACAGCGAGCCGGCGTTCACGACCGGCGACGGCGGCTGGTCCCCGCAGAGCACGACCATGAGGTTGCTGACCATGGCGGCCTTCCGCTCGTCGTCGAGGCTGACGACACCGTTCTCCTCGAGCCGGTTGAGCGCCATCTCGACCATGCCGACCGCGCCCTCGACGATGCGCGAGCGCGCGGCGACCACGGCGCTGGCCTGCTGGCGACGGAGCATCGCCTGGGCGATCTCGGGGGCGTAGGCGAGGTGGGAGATCCGCACCTCGACGATCTCGACGCCGGCGATGGCCACCCGTGTGGCGACCTCGGCGGCCAGCTGCGCCGCGACGACGTCGGTCGAACCGCGCAGCGAGGTGCCGGTCTCGGTCGTGTCGTCGTAGGGGTGGGTGGTGGCGACGTGGCGCAGCGCGGACTCGGCCTGCACGGTGACGAAGTCGAGGTAGCTCTCGACGGCGTAGGTCGACTTGGCGGTGTCGGCGATCTGCCAGACGACGATCGCGGCGATCTCCACCGGGCTGCCGTCGGCGTCGTTGACCTTGAGGTGGGCGGTCTCGAAGTTGCGGACCCGGACGCTGACCTTGCGACGCTTGGTCAGCGGCAGGACCCACCAGAACCCGGGGCGCTGCACGGTCCCGATGTAGCTGCCGAAGAACTGGATCACCGACGTCTGCCCCGGCGTCACGACGACCAGGGACGTGAGGGTCAGGACGGCGATGAGCGCGGGCACCCACAGCCACGTCTCCGAGCTCTGCTGGCCGATCGCGACCCAGACTGCGCACCCGGCCAGGACCAGGACGCCGAGCCAGCCGCTGACGGCGAGGGCCGGGCGCTGGCTGATGACGAGCCGAGCTCCTTGGAGTCCGACGGGCTCGGCCTTCAAGGGTGAATCGACGGTGCTCACGGTGCGTTCCCTTCGCTGAAAGTGATAGCACTTTGATAGCACTCTCGTGGGGTCGCCGCCAGACCGTGCGCGGGCCGGCGTGTGCGGAGATCGCCACTCCCGTATCGGACAATCGGGACGTTCGGACCTACCGTCGCGAGCGTCCAGGTGGGTAGGGCTGAGGTAGCGGGCGCCGACCCGGTGCCCGCACGAGCGGACCGAGGTGTGCCATGACGATCGAACGGGCCGAGCGGAATCCGCAGGTGATCCTGGGGGTGCGCGAGGTCGTGATGATGACGGCGTTCCAGGACTTCTTCGGCCGAGCCTTCGGTGCTGCGGCAGTGGACCTGGGCCGGCAGGGAGCTGCGCCGGCCGGACCTCCGGTCGCGCTGTACCGCGGTCCCGCCACCACGACGGTCGACGTCACCGCGGGCTTCCCCGTCGGGCAGCCCGTGACGCCTGGCCCCGGTCTCGTGACCGCCACGCTGCCCGGGGGCCCGACGGTCGAGGCGGTCCACACCGGGCCGTACGACTCGCTGGGGGCGACCTACGCCGAGGTCACCGGCTTCATCGCGGAGGAGGGGCTGACCGAAGAGGGCGAGATGTGGGAGGAGTACCTCGTCGGGCCTGACGCCGAACCCGACCCGAGTCGCTGGCAGACGCGGATCGTGTTCCCCGTGCGCTGAGCGAGTCCCTGCTGTGCCGTGGCTGAGCGGGTGCCCCTCCTGAGCGAGGGGTACCGTCACTCGGGCAGGGGATAATTCTCGCGAATTTCGGGGAGTAATAATGGGCGCCAGCGTCGACGCACCGTATGGATCACCAGACAATTCGGACGTGTTGCAGCAAGACCCGAGCCTTCCACCCGTCGCACTCGACGAGGCCGCGCTCGAGTCGCAGGACACCCGCTGGACGCCGGCAAAGATCGCGATCTGGGTCGCCGTCTCGCTCCTCGGCGGCGTGAGCTGGGTCGTCATCGCCGGGATCCGCGGCGAGACCGTGAATGCCGTGTGGTTCGTCTTCGCCGCCGTGTGCTCCTATCTCATCGCGTACCGCTTCTACTCCCGGTACATCGAGAAGCACCTGCTCCGGCCCGACGACAGGCGTGCGACGCCCGCCGAGTACGACGCGGACGGCAAGGACTACGTCGCGACCGACCGTCGCGTGCTGTTCGGCCACCACTTCGCCGCCATCGCCGGCGCCGGACCGCTCGTCGGCCCGGTGCTCGCCGCCCAGATGGGCTACCTGCCGGGCACCATCTGGATCATCGCCGGCGTGATCGTCGCGGGCGCGGTCCAGGACTACCTGGTGCTCTTCTTCTCGATGCGCCGCGGGGGCCGCTCGCTCGGCCAGATGGCGCGCGAGGAGCTCGGCGTCATCGGCGGCACGGCGGCCCTCGTCGCCACGCTGACGATCATGGTGATCATCATCGCGATCCTGGCGCTCGTGGTCGTCAACGCGCTGGCCGCGAGCCCGTGGGGCGTCTTCTCGGTCGGCATGACCATCCCGATCGCGCTGCTCATGGGCTGCTACCTGCGCTTCTTCCGCCCGGGCAAGGTGTCCGAGGTCTCGATCATCGGGTTCACGCTGCTCATCGCCGTGATCATCGGCGGCGGCCTCATCGCCGACACGTCGTGGGGCGTGAACTTCTTCACGATCGACAAGGTCGCGATCGGCTGGGGCATCATCGTCTACGGCTTCGTCGCCGCGATCCTGCCGGTCTGGCTGCTCCTGGCCCCGCGCGACTACCTGTCGACGTTCATGAAGGTCGGCACGATCGTCATGCTCGCCGTCGCGATCGTCCTGGTCCGCCCGGTCATCCACGTCCCGGCCGTCAGCGAGTTCGCCTCGACCGGCAAGGGCCCGGTCGTCGCGGGCTCGCTGTTCCCGTTCCTGTTCGTCACGATCGCGTGCGGCGCGCTGTCCGGGTTCCATGCGCTCATCGCGTCGGGCACCACGCCCAAGCTCGTCGAGAAGGAGCGCCAGACGCGCTTCATCGGGTACGGCGGCATGCTCATGGAGTCGTTCGTCGCGATCATGGCGCTCGTCGCGGCGCTCTCGATCGACCGCGGGATCTACTTCGTCATGAACGCACCGGCGGCCCTCACCGGCGGCACCGTCGAGACCGCTGCCGCGTGGGTCAACGGGCTGGGGCTCTCCGGGGTGCACGTCACCCCTGAGCTGCTGACCGAGACCGCGAAGAACGTCGGCGAGAAGTCGATCATCTCGCGCACCGGTGGCGCTCCGACCCTGTCGGTCGGCCTCGCGCACATCATGCAGCAGCTCGTCGGCGGCACCGGGATGATGGCGTTCTGGTACCACTTCGCGATCATGTTCGAGGCGCTCTTCATCCTCACCGCGGTCGACGCCGGGACCCGCGTGGCCCGGTTCATGCTGCAGGACAGCCTCGGCAACTTCGTCCCGCGGTTCCGGGACACGTCGTGGCGCATGGGGGCGTGGATCACGACGGCCGTCATGGTCGGGCTGTGGGGCGCGGTGCTGCTCATGGGCGTCACCGACCCGCTCGGCGGCATCAACACCCTGTTCCCGCTGTTCGGGATCGCCAACCAGCTGCTCGCGGCGATCGCGCTCGCGGTCTGCATGGCGATCGTCGCCAAACGAGGGGCGTTCCGGTACATCTGGATCGTGGCGGTGCCGCTGGTGTTCGCCGCAGCGGTGACGATCACGGCGTCGTTCATGAAGATCTTCTCGTCCGTGCCCGCCGTCGGGTACTTCGCCCAGCACGCGGCCTTCGGCAAGGCGCTGGCCGACGGCAAGACGAGCTTCGGGTCGGCCGCGACGGTCGAGGCGATGCAGGCAGTGTTCCGCAACACGATGATCCAGGGCGTCCTGTCAGTGCTCTTCGTGGTGCTCTCGATCATCGTGATCATCGCCTCGCTCTGGGAGACCTGGAAGGCCTTCCGGCTCGGTGGCGGACCCAGCGCCGAGGACCGGGCCGTCTCGTCGCGGATCTTCGCGCCCGCCGGCTTCGTCGCGACACCGGCGGAGAAGGCGCTCGAGGAGCAGTGGGCCGTGCACACCGCCGGCACCGGACGCGTGCGGTCGGGAGGCCACTGATGGATGTGGCCGCGGCGGTGCGCCAGGGCGTGCGCGGCGTCTCCTGGTTCGTCAAAGGGATGCTCGGTGAGGACGCGTACGACAAGTACGTCGAGCACCACGCGGCCCAGCACGACGGCGGACCCGTCATGACCGAGCGCGAGTTCTGGCGTGACGTGACCGACCGGCAGGAGCGCAACCCGCAGGGCCGGTGCTGCTGACCGGCTCCTCGACCTCTGCGCGGCACGACGCCCGCCGGTTCCTCTCGGGAGCCGGCGGGCGTCGGTTGTCAGGTCAGGCGGCGTCGTCCTCGCCGTCGTCCGTGGTGGCGCGGGCGTGCACGGCGTCCGCCTCCGCGACGCGGGCGTGCAGCCGGTCGCGGATCTCCTCGGGCGTGTAGGCGCGGCGACGGCGCTCGTCCTTCGCGATGAGCACACCGCCCGCGGCCACGCCCGCGAACGCCGCGACCCCCAGGACCTTCCACCACCTCATCCGCCTAGGCTACAGACGTGCTCGCGGACCGGATCGACCTGGACGAGGCCCTGACCGCGACGCGGACGGGCGACCTGTGGCTGTTCCGGGGCCACACGATCGCCGACCGCGCGATCCAGATGACGACGAACAGCCCGGTCAACCACGTCGGCATGGCGGTGGTCATCGACGACCTCCCCGCGCTCATGTGGCACGCCGAGCTCGGCCGGTCGCTGACCGACCAGTGGACGGGCGACCACCACCGCGGTGCGCAGCTCCACGACCTGCGCGAGGCGGTCGTCGTCTGGGGCAACCGGTACGACCAGCAGGCCTGGCTCCGCCAGCTCGACCAGCCGGTGACGCGGGCGATGGAGGACGCGGTGCTCCGCACGATCGCGCGCCTCGACGGCACGCCGTTCCCGTCGACCGTCCAGCTCGGGCTGCGCTGGCTGGGTGGCCGCGCGCCGAGGCCCGCGTGGACGCGCCGCGAGGAGCACCTGGAGTCCGTCTACTGCGCGGAGGTCGTGGCGCTCACCCTCGAGGCCATGGGTCTGCTGCCCGACGGCCACCGCTCGAGCTGGTTCGACCCGGGCACGTTCTGGAGCGGCGACGACCTCGGGCTGGTCGGTGGGGCGACGCTCGGCACGGAGATCGCCGTGGAGATCCCGCGGGTCACGCCGCGCTGAGCACGCGCAGCGCCTCGAGGGTCAGCCACAGGCTCGGCTCGCCCTTGGCTTCGATCGGCACGAGGAAGCGGTCGTTGCAGGTGTTCTCGAGCGTCCACCGGCCCTGCGCGTCGGCCTTCGACGCCACGAGGTCCAGCGCCTCCTGCATGCGCTCGTCGTGGATCCCGAGGGTCGTCAGGATCCCCAGGATCTCGAGGACGTCGGTCTGGTACATGAGCGGGAACCCGAGGTGCAGCCAGCCGGGCTTCGAGACCCTCGTCAGGTCGTGGCTGCGCTTGTAGAAGTGATGGCGCAGCATGAACTCGGTGCCGTCGGCCAGCGTGCGCCCGACCTCGGGGGAGCGTCGGTCCGGGGGGATCTCGGCGAGCGCCTTGAGGCTCTTGACGACGCCCATGTGGCAGGTGTGGCGCCCCCAGCACATCTCCCACGGTTCGTAGGGCCACCCGGTGGGCGCCTCGCCGTCGCCGTCGTCGAACCGCTGGTAGGTCGTGATCCACTCGATGCCGCGCTGCACGCGCGGGTCGTCGAGCATCCCGAGCCGGATCAGGCTCCACACGAGGTTGCCGGTGAGGCACGGGATGACCGAGCTGTGCAGACCGCCGCCGGCCTTCGTGGCGCGGCCCATGGCGAAACCGCCCGACTCGGTGTCCTGGGCGTCGCGCAGGATCGCCTCGCAGCCGGCTCGCACGCGCTGGTCCCCGCCGTCGGCGCCGAGTGACGCGAGAACGACGAGCTGCCACACCGTGCCCCGGTACTTGGCCGTGTAGAAGCGGTCGCGACCCACCCAGTGGCCGTCCTCGACCTGCGCGGCCAGGATGCGCGGCACGACGCCGGTGCTCATGACGGCGCGGCGCGCCGCGACGACCTCGGGAGCGTCCGGCGCGCGCCCCAGCAGCCTCGTGAGCGTGAGGCAGCGCACCGAGGGCTCCTCGCCCTCGAGCAGCCAGGGGATCGGGTCGGGGGTCATGCCCGCGTGATCCCGAGCGGGTCCTGCTGTCGCCATCGCTCCCTCCCCTCGACACGGTCTGGGCGCGCGACGTTCGACATGACCACGGTGCTGCCCGCTCGGTGACGCTGGGAAGAGCCCTTGGTCCCGTCTCGGGACCTTCGACCCTGCCGTTTTCGGGCGATTTGTGCATGCTGGAAGTGGAGGAAGGTGAGCGCCATGGCACGCTCGACGAGGGGTGCGACGAGGCGTCGGTGGATCTTCTGGGCAGGGCTGGGCGTGATCGCAGCGGGGGTCTGGGTCATCGCGCCGCACGAGCCCGGTACGCAGGGCAGGGGCGTGCGCAGGGCGCTCTGGATCCCGTTCTTCGGGGTGCCCGACGGTGGGCTCGGCCGAGCGGGCATCCGGTTGCTCGCCAAGCGGCACGCGGCGTTCGCGGCGATGGCCAAGGAGCTGGACCTCCAGCCGGACGACGACCTGCTGGACATCGGGTGCGGCCCCGGGGGTCTGCTGGCTGAGCAGGCCGCGCACGTGCGCTTCGTCGCCGGCCTCGACCTCTCGGACCTCTCGCTCGGCAAGGCCCGGCAGGCCCTCGCTGACCGCATCACCGCCGGGACGGCCGAGGTCGTCCAGGGCGACGCGATGGAGCTGCCGTGGGCGGACGGACGGTTCAGCGTCGTCTCCTCGATGAACTGCCTGAAGTTCGTCCCGGAACCGGCCCGGGCCGTGCGGGAGATGTTCCGGGTCCTGCGTCCCGGTGGGCGGGCCTTCATCACGTCCGACCACAAGGCCCATCCGCACCAGGACGAGTCCGGCAAGGTCGACGCGTGGGGCCAGTGGTGGTGGAGCGACGCCGACGCGCAGCGGCTGATGGAGAGCGTCGGGTTCGTCGACGTCACCCTCGCCGTGCTGCCGCTGGCCACGAAGGAGCACGTGTTCCGAGGCGTCAAGCCGGAACGTTGAGCCGTCGGTCTCTGAGTTCGCTGGGCTCGCCGAGGAGGCGTTGAGGTGTCTGACAGCGAAGGTCGCCGTCGCCGGGGCGACGACGGGTCCGTCGTCGTCTGCGCTGACCTGACCAAGGACTACGGGCAGGGCCGCGGCGTGTTCGGGCTCGACCTGGAGATCGGCCGGGGCGAGGTCTTCGGGTTCGTCGGTCCCAACGGCGCAGGCAAGACGACGACCATCCGTCTCCTCATGGACATGGTCCGGCCCGACCGCGGGACGGCGACGATCCTCGGCCACGACTCGCACCGCGACAGCCTCGCGATCAAGCGCCAGATCGGCTACCTGCCCGGCGAGCTGCCCCAGTTCCCCGGGGTGAGCGCCGGGTACGTGATCGGCCTGCTCGCGGGCGTGCGCGGCGGCGTCGACCCGGCGCGGATCACGGAGCTCGCCGAGCGGCTCGACCTCGACCTCGGCGCGCGGTACGAGAAGCTGTCGCACGGCAACAAGCAGAAGGTCCACCTGGTCCAGGCGTTCATGCACGACCCGGCCCTGCTGCTCCTCGACGAGCCCACCCTCGGTCTCGACCCCCTCATGCAGCGGGAGTTCCGCGCGCTCGTCCAGGAGGCGGCTGTGCGGGGCGGCACCGTGCTGCTGTCCTCGCACGTGCTGGCCGAGGTCGAGCTGATCTGCGACCGGATCGGTCTGATCCGGTCCGGGCACCTGCTCCGGGTCGGCTCGATGGAGGAGCTGCGGACCGTGCGGGTCCACCGCATCGAGGCGATCGTCCGCGACCGGCGCGACGTCGAAGAGCTCGCCCTGATCCCCGGCGTTTCCGACGCCGAGATCACCGGTGACGTCGTCTCGTGCGCCGTCCGCGGGCCCGTCGGGCCGTTGCTGACGTGGCTGTCCGCCGGTCAGGTCGTCGAGCTGGACAGTCGGGAGCTGTCGTTGGAGGAGGTGTTCCTCACTGAGTTCGCACCAGGTACTGAGTCCGCGTCAGGCACGGAGCTTGCACCAGCGCCCCCGCGCTAGGCGCCCGCTCGCTCTCGTCGCCGACACCGTCCGGACGCATCGCGTCTCGACCATCGTGTGGGTGGCGATCGGCGGTGTGGCGAACTACGGGATGGCGCTCGGTATCTCGTCCGAGATGGACGACTTCCCAGGCGGTCGGGCGGCCCTCGGGACGTCCGTCGCAGCGAGCGCCGAGGCCATGCGGGTCCTGCGCTGGCCCGCCGAGCGGCTCGACACCCTCGGCGGCTACCTGACGTTCCACAACATCATCCTCATCAACTTCATGTTCGCGATCTACGGCGCAGTCCAGGGTGCCCGAGCCGTCCGTGGCGGTGAGGAGCGGCACGCGCTCGAGGAGGTCCTGGCCGCGGGGGCCTCCCGTACCGCCGTCGTGCGCGACCGCGCGATCGGCTTCGCCCTGACGGCCGCCGCCGTCTCGCTCGGCGTCGGCCTCGCGACCGCCGCGGGGCTCGCCCAGGCCGGCGAGCCGAACTTCTCGGGTTCCCTCATCACGATGGGGACAGTCGGGCTCGTCGGCATGGTCGGCTTCGCGCTCGGGCTCGCCGTCTCGCAGGTGACGGCGAGCGCGCGAGCGGCGGCGGGTGCGAGCGGCGCGGTGCTGACGGCGCTCTACCTCGCGACCAACATGGGCGACGAGCTCGGCCGCCTCGCCGGCATCCGGTTCGTCTCACCGTTCCACTACGCGAACTCGTCGCGCGCGCTGGTGCCGGGGTACGGGCTCGACCTTCCGGCGACCGCCGCACTCGGCGCCATGACGGTCGTCCTCCTCGCGCTCGGCGCCTGGGCGTTCGCACGCCGCGACTACGCGGCCCCGCTGTGGTCGCGCCCTGCGCCGCCGCCAGCGGCCTCGCGCGCTGTGCCCACGGTGATGCTCGGGTCGGTGTGGACGGCGGCGCTGCGCCGAGGACGCGTGGGGCTCGCCGTCTGGGCGGTCGGGGCTGCGGCCGGGACCGCGCTCATGGCGACCCTCCAGCCCGCGGTGATGAAGGTGTGGTCGGCCTTCGACTTCATCGGTGCGCTGACGGGCGGCGGGCCCGGGGTCAGCGCGGAGACGACGTACTGGTCGTACTCCAGCGACATCGTCATGCCGGTGATCGCCGCATTCGTCATCGCGCAGGCATCAGGGTGGGTCGCCGACCTCGCGCAGGGTCGGGTGGAGATGCTCCTGGCAGGACCGGTGTCCTGGTCGCGACTGGTGCTCGAGCGTCTCCTGGCGCTGATCGTCGGCGTCGTGATCCTGACGGTCGCAGCACTCGCGGCGCTGGTGGTCGGGGCGACCGCGGTGGGCGGGACCCTCGACGCTGCAGCACTCGGCCGGGCCGCCGTCGGCTGCGTCCTGATGGGTGCGGCCCTCGGGGGAGCGGCAGCACTCGTCGTGGCGTGGGTGCGCCGGGGCGTTGCTGTGACAGTGCTCGCCGTCGTCGTCGCCGGGTCATACCTGGTCTCGGTCTTCGTGGCGATGTTCGACTGGCCGGACTGGCTCAACCGGCTCTCGGTCTTCTGGGCGGTCGGGCACCCGTACCTCGGCTGGCCGACGGCGGGTGGGCTCGCGACCCTGCTGATCCTCGCGATGCCGGTCGCGCTGGCCGCAGCGGCGATCGCGGAGCGGGCGCCCAAGACGGCGTGACGGCGGCGTCAGCCGGCCGAGATCGACCCGATGCAGGCGGGGGACTCGACGCCGTCGACGACCGGGCGCCAGATCGGGCCCGGTGAGGGCGCGCTCTGCCACGCTGCCTGGATGACAGCGACGCGCTCGGCCGCACCGTCGGCGAGCTGTTCGAGGTGCGTACCGCCACGACGCGAGCCTGACGCTGCCCGCGCAGGGCCCGCGGGGTGGCATGCTGGGGTGTGGGAGCGCTCCCCCGTCGCTGACGACGGGGGGACCCGATGAGCATCCGCACCACCCCGACCCACCGGCACCACCACAAGGAACGCCCTCATGTCCCCGCAGGCAGTCGCCCCCGCACCCTTCGTCGACCACGCAGCCGTGATCGGCCGGTCCCTGGACCTGGACGGGCGCCGGTTCTACCAGATCAGCGCGTACGACCAGATGCCGCCGTTCTTCATGACGCTCGTCGGCGCGAGCGACCTGTGGCTGTTCATCTCGAGCACGGGCGGCGTCACGGCCGGGCGCGAGCACGCCGACCGCGCGCTGTTCCCGTACTACACGGAGGACAAGGTCACCGAGAGCGCGGGGCGCACGGGCGGCCTGAGCGTCCTGCGGGTCACGCTGCCCGACGGTCGCGTCGTGTGCTGGCAGCCGTTCGCCGAGACCCGACCCGGCGACCCGGCGGTCGAGCGCAACCTGGCGAAGGACTACCTCGGCACGACCCTCGTCTTCGAGGAGCGCCGCGAGGACCTCGGCCTGCGGCTGCGCGTGTCCTGGCAGACCAGCGCGCGGTACGGCGTCGTGCGCAGCTGCGAGCTGACGTCCGTCGCGGACGAGCCGCGCACCGTCGAGGTCCTCGACGGGTTCGTCAACCTGCTCCCGGCCGGCGCCACCGCGCAGGTCCAGAACGAGCTGAGTGCGCTGCTCGACGCGTACAAGCGGACGGAGGTCGACGACGCGACCGGGCTCGGCATCCTGTACATGAACTCCAAGCTCACCGACAAGGCCGAGCCGAGCGAGTCGCTGCGCGCCAACGTGGCGTGGCACGTCGGGCTCGGACGGGTCGACCACCTGCTGTCCGACCGTCAGGTCCGCGCGTTCGCGGCCGGCGAGCGGGTCACGCCCGACACCGAGCTGCGGGGGGAGCGCGGTGCGTACCTCGTGCGCTCGCAGGTCGTGCTCGGCGCGGGCGAGCAGCAGCGATGGAGCGTCGTGGCCGACGCCGACCTCGATGCGGCCCAGGTCGTCGCGCTGCAGACCGAGCTGGCCGACCCTGCCGGGGTCGCGGCGCGGCTCGCCGCGGACGTCGACCGGACCCGGACCGACCTCGAGGCCCTGATCGCGACGTCCGACGCCGCGCAGCTGACCGGCGACGAGCTCGCCGCCGCCCACCACGGCGCCAACGTCCTGTTCAACTCGATGCGCGGCGGGGTGCCCGCCGACGGGTACGCCGTCGAGGCCGCGGACTTCCGGCTGTTCGTCGCACAGCGCAGCCCGCGCACCGCCCAGCGCCGCGGGGGAGTGCTCGCGGGTCTGCCGGACCGCCTCCCGATCGACACGCTCGTCGCCCTCGCCGAGCAGGACGGCGACCCGGACCTGTGGCGCCTGGCCCGCGAGTACCTGCCGCTCACGTTCAGCCGCCGGCACGGCGACCCGAGCCGACCCTGGAACGTCTTCCGGATCGCGCTGCGCGACGAGCGCGGCAGGCTGAAGGTCGACTTCCAGGGCAACTGGCGTGACATCTTCCAGAACTGGGAGGCGCTCGCCTGGTCGTTCCCCGAGTACGTCGAGTCGATGGTCGCGGTGTTCCTCGACGCGAGCACGGCCGACGGCTACAACCCGTACCGGATCTCCCGGACGGGCATCGACTGGGAGGTCCCGGAGCCGGGCAACCCGTGGTCCAACATCGGCTACTGGAGCGACCACCAGATCGTCTACCTGCTCAAGCTGATCGAGACCTCCGAGCGGTTCCACCCCGGCGCCCTCGCGGCGCTTTTCAACCGGCCCGTCCTCACGCACGGCGACGTGCCGTACCGGATCGCGTCGTACGACCAGACGCTGCTCGACCCGGGCGAGACGATCACGTTCGACGAGGCGGCGGCCGCGGCCATCGCACGCCGTGTCGCGGTCGAGGGCGCCGACGGCAAGCTCGTGCACGGCGCGGACGGCGAGCTGGTGCGGGTGACGCTCGGGGAGAAGCTCCTGCTCCTCGTCCTGGCGAAGCTCGTCAACCTGGTCCCCGACGGCGGGATCTGGATGAACACGCAGCGTCCCGAGTGGAACGACGCGAACAACGCGCTCGTCGGGCGCGGTCTCTCGGTCGTGACGTTGGCGTACGTGCGCCGCTACCTGAGCGTCGTCCGCGACCTGCTGACCGAGGACCTGTCCCTGACGACCGAGCTGACGGGTCTGCTCACGGACGTGCACGCGGCGCTCGCCGATCACGCGGCCGGCGTCGTCACCGGGTTCGACGACGCGTCGCGCAGGTCCGTGATGGACGCGCTCGGCGCCGCCGGGACGGCGTACCGCACCCGGGTCTACGCGGGCTTCCGCGGCAGCCGGGCGACGGTCGACGCCGGGACGGTCCGGGCGTTCCTCGACCTCGCCGAGCAGTACGTCGACTCTGGGCTGCGGGCCAACCGTCGCGCCGACGCGCTCTTCCACTCGTACAACCTCCTCGACCTGCGGCGGGGGACGGCCGGGATCGATCGGCTCCAGGTGATGCTCGAGGGCCAGGTCGCGATCCTGTCGTCCGGCCTGCTCGGCCCGCACGAGTGCCTGGGCCTGCTGCACGGGCTGCGCCGGAGCGCCCTGTACCGCCCTGACCAGCACAGCTACATGCTCTATCCCGACAAGACCCTGCCCCGGTTCCTGGAGCGCAACCGGCTGCGTGCCGACCGCGCGGCGGGCGTCCCGCTGGTCGGCGAGCTCGTGCGGGCGGGGGACACCTCGATCGTCCTGCAGGACGTCACGGGCGACTTCCGCTTCGCACCCGACATCCACAACGCGGGCGACGTCACCGCGGCGCTCGCGGCGGTCCCGTCCGACGTCCTCGCGCGCGACGTCGTCGAGCGGGGGCGCGCGGCCCTGCTGGCGGTCTTCGAGGACGTCTTCCACCACGCCGAGTTCACGGGCCGGTCGGGGTCGTTCTTCGCGTACGAGGGTCTCGGCAGCATCTACTGGCACATGGTCTCCAAGCTGTTGCTCGCGGTCCAGGAGAACGTCGAGCGGGCTGTGGCCGAGCGGGCCGACGCCTCCGTCGTGAACCGCCTGCGCGATGCCTACGAGGACGTCCGGGTCGGGCTCGGGTACTCCAAGACCCCGGAGGTCTACGGTGCGTTCCCCGTCGACCCCTACTCGCACACCCCGGCGGGCCGCGGCGCGCGCCAACCGGGCATGACGGGCCAGGTCAAGGAGGAGGTGCTGACCCGCCTCGGCGAGCTCGGCCTGCGGGTCGAGCAGGGCAGGATCGCCTTCCGGCCGGTCCTCCTGCGCCCGCAGGAGTGGACGACGCGACCCGAGACGTTCCGGTACCTCGACGTCACGGGACGGTCGCGGTCGATCGACCTCGAGGCCGGCTCGCTCGCGTTCACGTTCTGCCAGGTGCCGGTCGTCTACCGCCGGCGCGACCGGACCGAGGTCCGGGTCGACCTCGCCGACGGGTCGCAGATCGGTCTGAGCGGGGCGAGCCTCGACGCCGACCTGAGTGCGCGGGTCTTCCAGCGCCTCGGCGAGGTGGTCGGCATCACGGTCGACACCTCGGCGGCCTGAGCGGGCGGCCATACCGGTCAGACCGGGGGGCCGTTGCACGCCCCCGGGCGGGGCTTCCGGAGCAGAATGTTGAGCGTCGCCTCGCCGGCCCACGTCCGCGGACCGCGCACTGCGCAGCACCGAAGGGAACTCGAGCCATGGCCGCTATGCCGCACTTCTCCATCGACCTCGTCGCCGAGCAGAGCGCCGACTTCAGGCAGGTCCTGTGGACCGGCGTGCACGCCCAGCTCGTCATCATGACGATCCCCCCGGGCGGCGAGATCGGTGCGGAGACGCACGAGCACACCGACCAGATCCTCACGTTCGTCAGCGGCTCCGGCGAGGCCGACGTGGCCGGTGAGACCAAGCCGGTGGGGCCCGGTGACCTGGTGGCCGTCGCCGCCGGAGCGTTGCACAACGTCCGGAACACCGGGGTCAACCCGCTCGTCCTGTACACGGTGTACGCCCCGCCGCAGCACGCCGAGGGAGCGGTCCACGCGACGAAGGCGGACGCTGACGCGGCCGAGGAGTCCGGGCAGGACGAGCCGCCGACGCGCTGACCAGCGGCTGCTCTGCCGGCCTCGGTGACGGGGCCGGCAGCGCTGTCGCCTGACCTCGCGGAGCGGTAGAACAGACGCAAGGGCAGCTGCTGCGCCCGCGCGACTCCGCCGTACGGCCGCGGCTGCCGGACCGGGAGGGGTGACCCCATGCCGACGGTCGTCGTCGAGGGGCTGCGCAAGAGCTATGGCGCTCTCGCTGCGGTGGACGGGCTGGACCTGACGATCGAGGCGGGCGAGGTGATCGCCCTGCTCGGACCGAACGGCGCCGGCAAGACGACCACCGTCGAGATCCTCGAGGGCTACCGCAAGCCCGACGCAGGCAGGGTCTCGGTGCTGGGCATGGACCCGCAGACCGGTGGTCGGGCGTTCCGCGAACGGATCGGAGTCGTGCTGCAGGAGGCGGGCTTCGAGGAGCAGTTCAGCCCGCGCGAGCTCATCCGGCTGCACGCCGGCTACTACCCGCACCCGCGTGCGGTGGACGACGTGATCCGGCTCGTCGGCCTCGAGGAGAAGGCCGACGACCGGGTCAGGACGCTCTCGGGCGGTCAGCGCCGACGGCTCGACCTCGCGCTGGGCATCGTGGGAGGCCCCGAGATGCTGTTCCTCGACGAGCCGACCACCGGCTTCGACCCGTCGGCGCGCCGCAAGGCCTGGGACCTCGTCGACCGGCTCCGTGACCTGGGTGCGACGATCCTGCTCACGACGCACTACCTCGACGAGGCCCAGCACCTGGCGGACCGGGTGGTCGTCGTCGACCACGGCCGGATCGTCGCGCAGGGCACGCCCGAGGAGCTCGCGTCGTCGGCGGGCCTCGCGACCGTGATCACGTTCCGCCTGCCGACGGGGTCCGAGACCCACGACCTGCCGACCATCGGTGAGGACGTCCGTCTCGCGGGCAGCGTCGTCGAGGTCCGCACCCGGACGGCGACTGCGGACGTCAACCGCCTTGCCGCGTGGGCGGTCGGGCGGGGCATCGAGCTCGAGGGCCTGACGCTCTCCCGGCCCAGCCTCGAGGACGTGTACCTCGACCTCATCGAGGAGCCGGGGTCGGAGGAGGAAGCCCAGGTCGGGTCATGAGCGGCGACGTGGCGGTCCTCGGGCGTCAGGTGCGCCACGAGCTGACGAGCCTGCGGCGCACACCGATCACGATGATCCTCAGTGTCGGCTTCCCGCTGCTGTTCTTCGTCCTCATCGCCTCCCTGATCGGCAACGAGACCCTCGACGCGCGCTCCGGGGTCCGGCTCGCGCAGTTCGTCGCCCCGGGCTTCGCGTCGTTCGGGGTGGTCATGGCGACGTTCTCGTTCCTCGCCGTGGGATTCGCCGAGGCGCGCAGCACCGGGGTGCTCAAGCGCCAGAACGGCACGCCGCTGCCGCGCTGGGCGCTGCTCGGGGGCCGGATCGGTGCTGCGCTGCTGCTCGGGCTGATCGCCACCACGCTCGTGCTCGGCGTGGGGGTCGTGTTCTACGACGTGCAGCTGTTCGGACGCACCCTGGCCGCCGTGGTCGTCACCCTCGTGGTCTCGGCCGTGTCGTTCAGCGCCCTCGGGCTGGCGGCGGCCGTCCTCCTCCCGACCCCGCAGGCGACCCTCGCGGTCACCAACGGGATCGTCATCCCGATCTCGTTCTTCTCGGACATCTTCGTGTTCGGCGGGACCACCCCGGGGTGGATGTCGACCCTCGGGTGGATGTTCCCGCTCAAGCACCTGGTGAACGTCTTCGCCGACGCCCTCAACCCGTACCTCACCGGCAACGGCTTCCAGCTGGACCACCTCGCGGCGATCGCTGCGTGGGGCGTCGCCGGCGCGGTCGCGGCCGCCTGGGGCATGCGGCGCGAGGGTGCGCGCGCGTCGACGACGGCGCGCGCGC
>DASVMA010000103.1:0-1889 GCA_036384595.1 Cellulomonas sp.
ACGACGACGAGAACGGTCCGGCAGCTCGCGAGCACGGCGCCACGGTCCAGCACGTCGCACCGGTCGAGGTCCAGCACGACGCTGGGGTGCTCCTCTTCGACGGCGGCGAGGACGTCGAGCAGCGCGCCCGACGGCGGGGCGCCCGGCCTGGTCCGGTCCGCGCTGAGCACCGCACACCCGCCCCATCGCGGCAGCAGCGCAGCGAGCTCGCGCGCGTCGACCGTCCCGCGGGCATCGACGAGATCCGGCCAGCGCAGGCCGCCGGCCCCCTCGATCCCCACGACGACCTCGATCCCACCGCCCGCACGGTCCAGGTCGACGAGGGCGGTCATGCCGCTGCGGGCGAACCGGTGCGCGAGCGCGGCGGCGAACGTCGAGGCGCCCGCGCCGCCACGAGCACCCACGACGCCGATGACGCCGGCCCCCGCACGCGCACCCGAGGCCCCCCGGGGTCGCGCGTCCGGCATCGTCGTCCTGACCATCGATGACCTCCCCGTGGTGCGCCGGACCGATCAGCGCCGACCGCCGCATGCTTGCCGGACCCGGCGAGGTGCAGGCGTCGGCGGCCCGGCGTCGGTGGAGGTACGCCCGCCCCCGGCACCTGTGGGTGCGCCGCCGGAGTGCGCGAGGTCACCCAGCAGACTGCTGTCACCTCGGCCCGTTAGGCTCGGCGCGGGCAACGGAGGGGGCCATGGCTACGCAGCGATCGAGCGCACGCGGTGGCAGGCGCGCCACCCGCGCCGCCGCGTTCTTCGACCTCGACAAGACGATCATCGCGACGTCGTCGGCCACCGCGTTCTCGCGCCCCTTCCTCGCCGGCGGGCTCCTCACGCGCCGCGCGATCCTGCGCTCGGCCTACGCCCAGCTCCTGTACCTCGTCGGCGGCGCGGACGCCGGTCAGACCGAGCGGCTGCGCGCGCAGCTCTCGCGGACCGTGACGGGCTGGGAGGTCGCCCAGGTGACGGAGATCGTCGAGCGGACGCTGCACGAGTCGATCGATGCCGCGGTCTACGCCGAGGCGGTCGCGCTCATCGAGGAGCACCACGCGGCGGGCCGCGACGTCGTGATCGTGTCTGCCTCGGGCAGCGACGTCGTGCGGCCCATCGCCGCCCTGCTGGGTGCCGACCAGGTCATCGCGTCGCACATGCAGGTCGTCGACGGCCGCTACACGGGCGGGATCGACTTCTACGCCTACGGCGAGAACAAGGCGGTGGCGATCCGCGCGCTCGCCGACCGCCTCGGGTACGACCTCGACGCGAGCTACGCGTACTCCGACTCGATCACGGATGCTCCGATGCTGGCCGTCGTCGGGCACGCCTTCGCCGTCAACCCCGACCGCGGGCTACGCCGGATGGCCGCCGAGCAGGGGTGGGGGGTGCTGACGTTCGACCGGCCCGTCCTGCTCAGGGCGTTCCTGCGTCCCTCGAAGCCCATCGTCATCGTGGCCACCGGCGTGCTCGTCGTCGCGGTCGCAGTGCTCGCGTGGCGACTCGCGCGACTGCCGGGCCCCGTCCCGCCATCCGGACCGCCGTCCCGCCATCCGGCCCGGCCGGCCCGTCCACCTGCACGGACGCCGTCACCTCTTCCCATCGCGACGAATGAGGCGTACCAAAGATCCACAACTGAATGACCCGAGAGGACCCACGCGCGATGAGTCCACGCATAGGACTTGTCGACCGGGCTCGACCCGTCGCGACAACTGAGTTGCACGCTTGATACCCCTCGAGTCATTCGTTCGACAACGGCGCCCCGCAAGGGCGCCGTTGCTCGGTCCGGACCACCCCGAGACCCGCGGGCGACGCGCACGCGTGCCGGCTCAGCGCGTCAGACGCCCCGCGACGACCGCGTCGGCGACGTCCCGCGCAGCGTCCGCACCCGCGACCATGGCG
>DASVMA010000104.1:0-16116 GCA_036384595.1 Cellulomonas sp.
CGGCACGGCCGACGCCGTCTGGGTCGGGCCGTCGGAGGTCGCCAGGTAGGCGCCCCCCGCGACCGCACCGGCGGCGACCACGGCGACCACGGCCAGGCCGACCCGCGTGCGGGCCGTCACAGCCGGATCCCGCTCAGGTAGCGCTTGACGGACTCCGCGACTGTCGTCACCACCCCGTCGTTGCGCAGGTGCAGCTCCGCTGTCACCGGTGTCCCAGCCGCCACGAGACCGTTGGCGTCGCCCGCCACGAGCTGGTCGCTCGCGACGGTGATGGTCGCCTGGGCCTTGTTGGCGACCGTCGTGACGTCGACGCGCTCGACGTGACCGGCGATCTGCTGCTGGTTGGGCAGCACGATCGTCACGGCGGCCTTGTCGCCGATCCGCGCGTACTCCTTCGGGCTCAGGACGTAGTCGGCCAGCACGTAGAGCGTCTCGGCCTTCTCGACGACGGCCAGCTGGCCCGACGCCTGGACGAACGAGCCGCGGGTCGCGGTCAGCTGACGCACCACGCCCGGTCCGGTCGCCCGGATGACGAGGTGACCGGCGGCGTCGACCTCGGACGCCGGGGACGTCGTCGGGCCGAGACCGATCGCGATGTCGTGCTGCAGAGCTGCGCTGTCGATCACGAAGAGGGGATCACCGGTCTTCACGGTGTCGCCGACCTCGACGGGCTGGTCGACGACGAGACCCGCGTAGGGCGACCCGACGTCGTACGTCTTGGCGGCGATCTGGGCGGACGAGCTGGCCGCGAGGGCCTCGGACTCGTTGAGGTGGTAGGTCGCGAAGGCTGCGCCGATGACCACGACCATCAGGCCGAGCATCAGTCGGAATCGGTTTCCCCAGGTCATGCGGCACCTCCAGGTGCTCCGGCGAGAACGGTCTGGCGCGCTGCGGCGGTGCGTCGTGCGCTGCCCGCCGCGCGGCGCTCAGCAGCTGCTGCGCGCTTGGTGCGGCGACCCTCACGGGCCGCCGTCAGGACGAAGGCACCGAGGATCACGGTGTTCGTGACGTTCCAGAAGAGCGCGAGGCTCAGGGCACCGTGGGACCAGTCCTTCCATGCCCCCACCACTGACGTGATCAGCAGGAGGGTGAAGAACAGGACCTGCGGCATGATGAAGTTGAAGGGCGAGGTGGCCTTGACCTTGCTGCCCGTGACGTGCCAGCTCTGCTCGCGGTGGAATGCCGCGTTGACGAGCGCACGCCAGTAGATCGGGAACGAGACGGTGGCCAGCATCAGCACCTCCCAGCGGAACGACCCGAGCGTGTAGAACGCGACGAGGATCTGCATCCCGTAGAAGCCCAGGTAGAACATGGCCCACGCGAACGTCGACAGATGGATGTTCATCGGGGTCAGGTCGAAGAAGATCTGCAGCGGCGGCACGAGCAGCAGCGCCAGCGGGGTGATCCCGCCGAGGTAGTGCGTCGCGGTGACCAGGTACTGCAGGCGCTGGTCGAGCGTGAGCCGGCGCTTGCGGGACAACGGGTTGTGCGTGAGCAGGATCTCGAAGCCGCCCGTCGCCCACCGCAGCTGCTGCTTCGTGTACGCCTCGATCGTCTCGGGCGTGTCACCGATCGCGAGGGTCGTGGGGATGTAGATCGACCGCCAGCCACGCTCGTGCAGGAGGATCGACGTCCACACGTCCTCGGACTTGGAGTCCGCGTACATCCCGCCGACCTGGTCGATCGCGGCCCTGCGGAAGATCACGTTGGTGCCGACGCAGAACGCGGCGTTGAACCTGTTCCGGCCCGGCTGGATGAACCGGTAGAACACCGACTGCATGTACCCGGCGCCGCGCGAGATGAGGTTGTGCAGGTTGCCGTACGTCTGCGGCGTCTGCACGAACGCGACGTCGTCGGACGCGAAGAACGGCACCGTCTCGTGGAGGAACGTGGGCAGCGGGACGAAGTCGGCGTCGAAGATCGCGAAGTACTCGCCGTTCGCGAGCGCCAGCGCGTGGTTGACGTTCCCGGCCTTGGCGCCGTTGCTCGTGAGGCGCCGCACGTACCGGGCCCCGAGCTCGGCGGCCAGGTCGCGGACCGCGTCCGAGCGGCCATCGTCGAGCACCCAGGTCAGGTGCTCGCCCTGCATCGCGACCGCCGCGCTGACCGTGCGACGGATGGTGCCGAGGTCCTCGCCGTAGGTCGTGATGAACACGTCGACCTTCACCGGGCGGTCGCGCAGGTACATCCGCCACAGGTGCGGGGTGTCGTCGATGCGCTGGCGCAGGATGTCGGCGACGTCGTAGAGGCCGTCCTGGGCGTGGTGGAACGCGAAGCCGCGGGGGTTGTGCCCGCTCGACAGGATCGTCCACATCGACAGCAGCGCCTGCCCGACGAGGATCGCCTCGGCGCCGATGACGAGCAGGAACGGCAGCCAGTCGCCGCGGTTGACGGGGTTCAGCAGGAACACCGTGTAGATCACGATGCCGGCGCTCGCGAGGAGCACGAGCAGCATGAGCGACGGCGACTGGGCCGCCTCGTTCTCCGGCGTGCGTGCCGGGGTCGTTCTCGGGTCGTCGGTGGTTCGCGGCTCGAAGACGAGCCGTCCGAACGTCGTCTCGGTCATGTCAGTCTCCGGGGTCGTCCTGCGCAGAACGGCTCGAGCCCCTCGAGGGCCCTCTCGCCGCGTGCGACGACCACGCTGACGTCACGTTCACGGGGGCAGCTGAACCGCCGGACCACGCCCGGCGCTCCGGTCGGAACCGGTAGGAATCCCCCATGGATCAGCTACCAAGGTGGACGACCGACCTGGACGTGTCCACCTCAAGCGGCGTGAGGCGAATCACACCGGTATGGGCGAATCACGGGTCGGCGTCCGATCTGGGCGGTGTTCCTGCAGGTCACGCGCGTCGGGCCGCGCCTTTGACTTCATCCAGCACACGACGGCGATCGTCTCAACAGGTAAGACGAGGCAACCCTGACCGTCAGGGTCGTCGCGCGCCCGCGGTCTCGGAGCGGCCCGGTCCCGCCGCACCGCCAGGTACCGTCGGGGCCCATGAGCTCCGTGCGCTGGGCGAGTCTCGCGACCGTGGTGGGCTGCGCGCTGCTCGCGCTCGTCTGCCTCGTCGCGGTGCTCCGTGGACGGGCCTGGGCGGCGGTCCCCGGGCTCGCCGTCACGGCCATCGGGTTCCGCGAGGTGCGCGTCCTGCAGCGGAACGGCCGCTGAGGCCCCGCGGCGCGTCCGGACAGGATCAGCGCCCATTTTTCACTCGCTCCGACCGCCTCCAGCAGGGGTCTGGCGCGTCGCGCGGTGGCATGGTGGACGCGTGAGCCTTTCCGTCGTCCCGACGCCGCACCGCGCGACCAGCCTGCCGCCGACGGCCGCCGACGTGCTCGCGACGACGGACTGGCGCCGACGCACCGCCGAGCTCTACGCGGAGGTCCGTCGCATCGCCGCGACCGACCCCGCCGCGGCGCACGCGACGTGGGTCGAGGGACGCGACGAGCTGTTCGCCGAGCACCCCGCGTCGCCGCTGACCCCCGAGGCCCGTGGCGGGTTCCGTGGCCTCGTCGTCGCCCCGTACGACCCGGCCTTCCGCTTCGAGGTCCGGGTCAGGGCGGCATCGAACCAACGGCTCGAGGTCGCCACCGGGACCGACGGCATCGTGCCGTTCGAGCGCATCGGGCGCGTCGAGCTCGCGGGGCTCGGCAGCCTGTCGGTGTGGGCGCTGCGCGGCTACGCCGGAGGGCTGTTCCTCCCCGTCAAGGACGGGCTGGCCGGCAAGCCCGGCGGGACGTTCGGCGGCGGCCGGTACGTGCTCGACACCATCAAGGGCGCCGACCTCGGTCGGCGCGACATGCCGCGTGGGCCGCTGGTCGTCGACCTCAACTTCGCCTACAACCCGTCGTGCGCCTACGACCCGTCCTGGGCGTGCCCGCTCGCGACCCGCGGCAACGTGCTGGTCGCGGACGTCCCCGTGGGCGAGCTCGTGCCCGAACGGTCCGTGCAGCTCGGCGGCCAGCACTAGCGTCGTCGTCATGCGACCGCACCTGCAGGAGATCGTCGTCGACTGCGCCGAACCCGCTGCCCTCGCGGAGTTCTGGGGCGACCGCTCGAGTCCCGGTGGGCGGTGCGCGACGAGTCCTGGGCGATGGTCGACGCCGCTCCGCTGCTCCTGGCCTTCCAGCGGGTGCCCGAGCCGAAGTCGTCGCCCAAGAACCGGCTCCACCTCGACGTGCAGGTGACGGACGCCGCCGTCGCGGTGGCACGGGCGACCGCTCGGGGGGCCCGCGTCCTGCGCGAGCCCGAGCTCGGAGCGGACGGTGACGGCTACGTCGTGCTGGCCGATCCCGAGGACAACGAGTTCTGCTTCGTGATCGACAACGGCGGCGCCTGGACCGCGAGCATCCGCGCCGCTCTCGACGCCGCGCCCGAAGCCCCGGCGTAGGATCCCCGGCGTGATGCGGACGGCAGGGCGATGACGCGGAAGGTGCCGACCGTCTACGACGTGGCGGCGGCCGCCGGCGTGTCGATCGCGACCGTCTCGCGGGTCTTCCGGCGCCCGGACCAGGTCACGCAGGCCACCAAGGACGTCGTGCAGACGGCCGTCCGGGACCTCGGGTACGTCCCGAGCGGGAGCGCGCGCGGGCTCGCCGCCCGGCGGGCCGGGGCGATCGGCCTGTGCTTCCCGGACTTCGACGGCATCGACGAGCTCGGGCCGGTCACGTTCACGGCCGGTCCGGTCAGGGTCGTCCCCGACCCCGCGGGCGACTTCGAGCCCACCGGCGACCTGTACATCAGCGAGGTCATGCGCGGGACCGAGATCGAGGCGTGGCGTCATGGCCTGGCCGTCACGATCGCCGTCGCTCGCGGCACGGGCCGCACCGAGATCTTCGACAACCTCGCCGGCCGGGTCGACGGGATGGTGACGCTGTCGCGGACGGTGCCGGACGACCTGCTCGCGCACATCGCGCGGCGCATCCCGGTGGTGGTGATCGCCGGTCCGCGCGCGGACGACGACTACGACCACGTCACGACCGACAACGCCGCCGGGATGCGGGCGATGACCGAGCACGTCCTGGTGGCGCACGGCATCACCGACCTGGCGTTCATCGGCGGGCCACCGGACTCCCCTGACGCGAAGGACCGCTTCGACGGTCACCGGGAGGCGCTGCGGGCGGCCGGCCTGCGTGTCCCGCGTGGCCCTCGGATGCGCGGCGACTTCACCCGGGCGGGGGGCCGCACGGTCGGCCGCGCGCTCCTCGCCGAGGGCGACCTGCCCCGTGCACTGATCTGCGCGAACGACCAGACGGCGCTCGGCATCCTGGACGTGCTGACGCAGGCCGGCGTGCGGGTCCCGCAGGACGTGGCGCTGACGGGCTTCGACGGGATCGACGGGACCCAGCTCTCCAGCCCGCGCGTGACGACGGTGCACCAGCCTATGCTGGAGCTCGGTCGTGCAGCGGTGGACACGTTGCTGCGCAGGCTGAGTGATCCGCAGCAGGCACCCGAGTCGCGCACGTTGCCGGTGGAGGTCCTGCTCCGAGAGAGCTGCGGGTGCCTTCCTGTCGCGTCGAGCGAGACCGACTTCAGCTAGTCCCTGGATCCCCGGCCCCCGGATCCCCCTGACATTCCCGCACCGTTCCGCTTGCGCGTCGCAATGTATGCGCATACATTGCATCCAGACGCCGAGCATCGGAGCTCGCGCGGCGGAGCAGCGCCTCACGCAGCTCTCGTGACGAAGACGACACGAAGGAGAAGGACGCCATGACGAATGGCTCCCGGCGGGCGCCACGGCGACTCGCGACTGCGCTCGGGGTGGCACTCACCGCCGCCCTGGCGATCACAGGATGCTCGGCGACAGTCCAGACCCCCGGCAGCAGCGGCTCGAGCGCATCCGGGTCCCTGCTCGTCGCCGCCGACAACGGCTCGCCCACGTTCGTGCGGAACTTCAACCCGTACTCGCCGAGCAAGCGGAACACCGCGACGATCATCTACGAACCCCTGTTCGTGACGAACTCGCTCGATGGCAAGGCGGTGCCGTTCCTCGGGACCGCGTTCACGCAGCCCGACGCGAAGACGATCGTCGTGGACATCCGCCAGGGCGTGAAGTGGTCCGACGGCAAGGACTTCAGCGCCGCCGACGTCGTGTTCACCTACGACCTGCTGAAGAAGTTCCCGGCCCTCGACACGACCGGCGTCTGGCAGCACCTGGCCGACGTCAAGGCGGACGGCTCGAAGGTCACCATGACGCTGACGGCCGAGGACGTGCCGGCCGCCGCCATCGTGCTCGGCGTGCCGATCATCTCGGAGCACCTGTGGAAGGACGTCTCCGACCCGGTGACCGCGACGGACGAGAAGCCCGTCGGCACCGGCCCGTACACGCTCGGTGACTTCGGCCCGAACCAGTACAAGCTCGAGAAGAACCCGACGTACTGGCAGGCCGACAAGGTCGCGGCGTCCGAGCTCGTCATCCCCGCGTCGAACACGCAGCTCGACGTCGTGAACAACGGCTACGACTGGGCGTACGCGTTCATGTCCGACGTCGAGAACACCTGGGTCAAGGCCGGCAAGGGCAACACGTACTGGTTCCCGCCGGGCGGCACGATCAGCCTCCTGCCGAACCTCACCAAGGCGCCGTTCAACGACGTGAACTTCCGCAAGGGACTGTCCGCGGCGCTCGACCGCAAGTCGATCGCGGACGTCGCCGAGGAGGGCTACGTGCAGCCTGCTGGCCAGTCGGGCCTGCTGCTCCCGAACCAGAAGGACTGGCTCAACTCGGCCCTTCCTGACGGCGGCGCCATCACGCAGGACGCGGCGGCCGCGGCGGACCTGTTCGCCAAGGCCGGCTACACGAAGTCGGGCGACAAGCTCGTCGACAAGGCCGGACAGCCGCTCACGATCGCGATCACGACGGCCAACGGCTGGACCGACTGGCTGCGCGGCGTCCAGGAGGTGCAGAAGCAGCTCCAGGCTGTCGGCATCACGGTGACGATCAACCAGCCGCAGCCCGCGGCCTACCAGCAGGCGATCCAGAACGGTGACTTCGACCTCGCGATGGGGTCGTTCGGCGGGACCGGATCGGTCTACCAGGACTTCAACAACCTGCTGAGCAGCGAGTTCCTCAAGCCGGTCGGCACGAGCACGACCGCGAACTTCCAGCGGTTCTCCGACCCGGCCGTCGACGCCCTGCTCGGGCAGCTCAAGGTGACGATCGACCCGGCCAAGCAGAAGGACATCGCCAACCAGCTCCAGCAGGCGATGTACGACCAGGTGCCCGTGATCTCCATGTTCTACGGCGGCCTGTGGGGCCTCTTCTCGGACAAGGCCTTCACCAACTGGCCGAGCAAGGACAACCCCTACGCCACCCCGGCGACCTGGGGCTCCAACCCGCTGCTCGTCCTGACGAACATCAAGAAGGCCGGTAGCTGACCGACCAGCGCGACCAGGTCGCGGGAGGGGCGCAGCACGCTCGCCCCTCCCGCGGTCCCGGTCGGACGCCGGCGCGTCCGGCACCCTCGTCCCCGCAACCCGAACGTCCCGACGAAGGGGAGCACCCCGTGCGGTACATCCTGCGCAAGCTCGGCTTGCTGCTGCTCACGGCATGGGCCGCGATCACCCTCAACTTCCTGCTCCCCCGGCTCATGCCCGGCTCGCCGGCCGACGCGGCCCTCGCGAAGCTCGCCCAGGCCGGACCCGTGAGCCCGGCGACCAAGGCCGCCATCGAGGCCCAGCTCGGCGTGCCGACGGGCAGCGCCTGGTCGCAGTACGTGCAGTACCTGGGCAACGTCGTCCACCTCGACTTCGGGGTGTCGTACACGTTCTTCCCGCAGAGCGTCTCCTCGCTCGTGACGTCGGCGCTGCCCTGGACCCTCGTCATGGTCGGGCTCGTGACGATCCTCGCGTTCCTCATCGGGACGCTCGTCGGGGTGCTCGCGGCCTGGAAGCGCGGCACCTGGCTCGACACGCTGCCGACGCTCGGCGGCACCTTCACCTCCGCGTTCCCGTACTTCTGGACCGCGCTGCTGCTGCTGTTCTTCCTCGGGTACGTGCTGCGGTGGTTCCCGACGTCGGGCGCCTACGGCGCGTCCGCGAGCCCCAACCTCAGCGGCGCGTTCTTCGTGGACGCCCTGCACCACGCGATCCTCCCCGCGGTGACGATCCTCATCACGTCGCTCGGCGGCTGGATCCTCGGGATGCGCAACACGATGATCAACACGCTCGGCGAGGACTACGTGACGTTCGCCGAGGCCAACGGCCTGCGCAGCCGCACCGTCGCCCTGCGGTACGCCGCCCGCAACGCGATCCTGCCGAGCCTCACCGGGTTCGGGCTCGCGCTCGGCGGTGTCGTGGGCGGGTCGCTCCTCGTCGAACGCGTCTTCAACTACCCCGGCGTCGGCTACCTGCTCTACAACGCGGTGACCAACCAGGACTACCCCCTCATGCAGGCCCTGTTCCTGATGATCACGATCAGCGTCCTGATGGCGAACTTCATCGTCGACATCCTGTACGGCTTCCTGGACCCGAGGACACGGCGATGACCACACAGGCGATGCTCCCCGAACCGACCGGTGCAGCCCGACACGACCTCGGGTCGACCGTCGTCCCCCCGCTCAAGGAACCCGCGTCCCCGTGGCGCGTCCTCTTCAGGGCCGTCGAGACCATCTGGAGCAACAAGAAGGCGCGACTCGGCATCGTCGTCCTGGCCGTCTTCGTCCTGCTCGCGCTGCTCGCGCCGCTCATCGCGCCCTACGGCGCGTCCGAGAACGGGTTCGGGCGCAACCAGCCCGGCAGCGCGGCGCACTGGTTCGGGACGACCGCGGCCGGCGAGGACGTCCTGTCCCAGGTCGTCTTCGGCGCCCGGATCTCGGTGCTCGTCGGGTTCCTCGCCGGGCTGCTGTCGACGCTGATCGCGGTCCTCATCGGGCTCTCGTGGGGCTACGTCCGCGGGCCGCTCGCCGACGTCATCAACTTCATCGTCAACCTGTTCCTGGTGATCCCGGGCCTGCCGCTCATGATCGTCGTCGCGGCCTACCTGCAGAACGGCGGGCTGGCGATGATCATCTTCGTCGTCGTCATCACCGGCTGGGCGTGGGGGGCGCGCGTCCTGCGCTCGCAGACCCAGTCGCTGCGCGGACGGGACTTCGTCACGGCGGCGCAGTTCGCGGGCGAGGGCTCCTGGCGGATCGTCTTCCGCGAGATCCTGCCGAACATGACCTCGCTCATCGCGGGGAGCTTCTTCGGTGCGGCGACCGCGGCGATCCTCGCGGAGGCCGGCCTGTCGTTCCTCGGCGTCGGGGACACCA
Organism: Cellulomonas sp.; assembly: GCA_036384595.1. Taxonomy (GTDB): domain Bacteria; phylum Actinomycetota; class Actinomycetes; order Actinomycetales; family Cellulomonadaceae; genus Cellulomonas_A. Next base: position 9,247 of record DASVMA010000104.1, read on the forward strand.
CGACCGTGAGCTGGGGCTCGATGCTCTTCTGGGCCCAGAACTCCAACGCGATCCTCACCGGCCAGTGGGTGCTGCTCTTCGCACCCGGCCTGTGCATCGCCCTGCTCGCGACCTCACTCACCCTCATCAACTTCGGGGTCGACGGACTGTCGAACCCCCGACTGCGGGAAGGAGCGGGTCGATGAGCCTGCTGGAAGTCACCGACCTGTCGGTCGTCTACGAGCCGCGCGGATCAGAGCCGACGTACGCCGTGAAGGATGCGACGTTCTCGCTCGAGCGCGGCGAGTTCGTCGGGCTCGTGGGCGAGTCGGGGTCGGGCAAGTCGACGATCGGCTTCGCGATCACGCGTCTGTCCAAGCCCCCGGCGCGCATCTCGGCGGGACGCATCCTGTTCGACGGCACGGACATCGCCGGCATCGAGGCCGAGGACCTGCGGCGTCAGCGCCAGGGCGGGTTCGCGATGGTGCTGCAGTCGGGCATGAACGCGCTCAACCCCGTGCGCTCGATCCGGAACCACTTCGGCGACGTCTTCGCGGCGCACGGCCACGTGCCGCGCGACAAGCGGCTCGCCCGGGCCCGCGAGCTCGTCGAGAAGGTCGAGCTGCCCGTGTCGGTGCTCGACCGGTACCCCGGCGAGCTGTCGGGCGGGATGCGGCAGCGCGTCTCGATCGCGCTCGCGCTCTCGCTCGAGCCCCAGCTCATGGTGTTCGACGAGCCGACGACCGCGCTCGACGTCCTCGTCCAGCACGCCGTGATGAACACGATCCGCGAGCTGCAGCGCTCCGAGAACTTCACGGCGCTGCTCGTGAGCCACGACCTCGGCGTCGTGCTCGAGTCGACGTCGCGCGTCATGGTCATGCACGACGGCGTGATCGTCGAGGACGCGCCCGCCGAGCAGATCCTGCGCGCCCCGCAGCACGAGTACACGCGCATGCTGCTCAGCCACTACGCGGACCCCCGGGCCGAGGTCGTCGAGCTGCCCGGCCTCGCGGTGCGCGGCGGAACGATCGAGACCTCGGGCCGGTCCGTCGCGCCGACGTCCGGCGGTACCGCGGCCCCGCGCCTCGCCCACTCGCCGATCGTCGTCGACGACGTCAGCAAGGTGTACCCGCCGCCGCGCCGCGGCCAGGACCCGGTGACGGCGGTCGACCACGTGTCGTTCACGCTCGAGCCCGGTCAGGCCATGGCGCTCGTGGGTGCGAGCGGCTCGGGCAAGAGCACGATCGCGAAGCTCATCACCGGGGTCGAGCGGCCCACGTCGGGCAGCGTGCAGTTCGGCGACGTGCGCGTCGAGACCCTGCGCCGCCGCGGGCTGAAGGACCTGCGCCGCGAGATGCAGATGGTCTTCCAGGACCCGTACTCCGCGCTCAACCCGCTGCACACCGTCGAGTACACGCTCACGCGACCCGTCGTGAACTACACGGCGCTGCGCGGGGTCGAGGCGCGTGGGCGGGTGCTCGAGCTGCTCGACACCGTCGGGCTGACCCCCGTCGAGCAGTTCGCCGCGAAGCTCCCCCACCAGCTCTCGGGCGGCCAGCGCCAGCGCGTCGTCATCGCCCGTGCGCTCGCGTGCGACCCGCAGGTCCTCATCGCCGACGAGCCCGTCTCGATGCTCGACGTCTCGTTGCGGTCCGGGGTGCTCGCGCTGCTCGACGACCTGCGCGTGCAGTTCGGGGTCTCGATGCTGTACATCACGCACGACCTGCTGTCCGCGCGCCTCGTGACCGACCAGATCATGGTGCTCAACCGCGGCCGCGTCGTGGAGTCGGGCGTGACCGCGCAGGTGCTGCGGTTCCCGCAGGACGCGTACACGGTCGAGCTGCTCGACGCGATCCCGCAGCCGGCCCGGGCCGGAGGTGCCGCATGATGCTGCACTTCCCCGAGGGGTTCCGCTGGGGCTCGGCGACCGCGGCCCACCAGATCGAGGGCAACAACGTCAACACCGACTGGTGGGCACGCGAGCACGCCCCCGGCACGACGATCGCGGAGCCGAGCGGCGACGCGTGCGACAGCTACCACCGCTACAGCGAGGACATGCAGGTCCTGGCCGACGTCGGCCTCGGCACGTACCGGTTCTCGCTCGAGTGGGCGCGGATCGAGCCCGAGAAGGGCTTCGTGTCGCGCGCCGAGCTCGACCACTACCGGCGGATGGTCGACACGGCGCGCCAGCTCGGCATCGAGCCGATGGTCACGCTGCACCACTTCACGATCCCGCGCTGGTTCGACGCCGAGGGCGGCTGGCTCGCGCCCGACGCGGTCGACAGGTTCACCCGGTTCACCGAGGCCGTCCTGCCCGTGCTCGACGGCGTCGAGCTGATCTGCACGATCAACGAGCCCAACATGGTCGCGATGTTCGCGGGCGACGACTCCGCACCCACCGAGCCGGCGACGCTGCAGGCGTTCGGCCAGCCCGCGCCGAACCCCCGCGTCGCCGACGTGCTGCTCGCCGCCCACCGGTCCGCGCGCGAGGTGCTCGCCGCCGCGGGCCCGTTCCGCTCGGGCTGGACCGTCGCGACGCAGGACTTCCAGCCCGAGCCGGGCTGCGAGGAGCTCGCCCGCGCCTACGGCTACCCGCGCGACGCGTGGTACCTCGAGGCCGCCCGCGGCGACGACTGGGTCGGTGTGCAGGCGTACACGCGGACGAAGATCGGCCCCGACGGCCCGCTGCCCATCCCGGCCGACGCGGAGAAGACCCTCACCGGCTGGGAGTTCTACCCCCGCGCGCTCGAGGACGGTGTCCGCCTCGCCCACGCGATGGCGCCCGGGGTCCCGGTCTTCGTCACCGAGAACGGCATCGCGACTGCCGACGACACCCGCCGGATCGCCTACACGCGCGGTGCGCTCACCGGCCTGCACGCGGCGATGGCCGACGGGATCCAGGTCGAGGGGTACCTCTACTGGAGCCTGCTCGACAACTACGAGTGGGGCTCGTACGGGCCGACGTTCGGCCTCGTCGCCGTCGACCGCGAGACGTTCGCGCGGACCATGAAGCCGAGCGCGCGCTGGCTCGGCGAGGTCGCGCGGGCCAACGCGGTCGAGGCCGACGCGTGACGGCGGCCACGCTCGCGGGTGTGCTGCGCGGCGCCGGCACGCGCATCGAGCTCTCCACGGCCGGTGACGTCCGGGCGATCGGCCACGGCGACGCCACCCTGGTGAGCCAGTACCTGGCCACGCCGCACGACGCGATGGTCGGCGGAGTGTTCCTGCGGCGCCGCACGACCCACGGCACGATCGAGTCCGCCGCGCTCGTGGGCGGGCACGCGGACGGCACGTTCGCGGTCGACGAGTGGTGCGCGCGCTGGTGGGGCCGCGCGCTCGGTGCGCAGTACGTCGTCACGCTCACGCTCGACCCGGACGGCGTGCTGTGGGTGTGGCGCGTCGACGTCTCGGCCGATCCCGGGGCGGCGGACCCGGCGTCCGACGACGGCTCGACCTACGACGTCGTCGTCGCCCAGGACCTCGCGCTAGCCCCCGAGGCGATGTCGACGAGCAACGAGCCGTACGTCAGCCAGTACGTCGTGCACCACGTCATCGACGACCCGCAGGCAGGCGCGGTCGTGGTGAGCCGCCAGACCATGGCGACCGCCCCGGTCCTCCCCCTCGCCGTGACCGCGGTGGTCGAGGGCGCCCGCGCGTACCTGACCGACGGGTTCTCGTTCTACGGTCTGGGCGCCAAGCTCGACGGGCACGCCGCGGCGCTCGACCTCGCGGAGTGGGAGTCGCTGACCTACCAGTACGAGTTCGCGATGCCAACCCTGCTCGGGACGTCGTTCGACCTGGCGGCCCCGCGCACGGTGCACGCCGTGACCGCGTTCCTGCCCGACTACCGCGGCGAGCTTGCCGACGCGATGTCCGCCGTGCCGGACCTGCTCGATCGCGCGGTCGCGCTCGCGGCCACGACGGCGCCTGCGACGTGCCCGACGGGCACCGGCCGGCACGCCTCCGAGCCCGGGCCGGACGAGCCCGTCCCCTGCGGTGTCCGGGTGCCGTCCGTACGGTCCCTCCTCGTCTCGGCCCGCCTGCTCGCGGGTGACGAGCTGACGGCCGACGAGCTCGTCGGGCTCACCACGACGGCCGCGGGGCCGGCCGAGGTGCTGCGCCCCGAGACCGCCCCCGACGGGACGCTGCTGTCGTACTTCACCGCCGACGCGACCCACGTCGTCAGCCGGGCCAAGGAGCTCCTCGTCGAGCGTCCGCACGGCCACGTGCTCAAGGCCGGCTCCGACGTGACGCCGAACGTCAACGTGCTCTCCGCGACCGCGTACGCGTACGGCGTCTTCGCGTCGCACGTCGTCGTCGGCAACACGTCGGCCAACCGGTTCGTGTCGGTCCAGCGCAACCACGTCAACCTGCTGCGGTCGAGCGGGGTCCGCGTGCTCGCCCGGATCGACGGCGCGTGGCGGCTGCTCGGCGTGCCGTCCGCCCTGGTCCTGGACCTCGGCGGCCTGCACTGGGTCTACGCGACCGCCGCGGGGCGCATCGACGTCCGGACGACCGTCCGGTCCGACGCGCGCGGCCTCGAGGTGCGGGTCGACGCCGAGCACGCCCTCGACCTGCTCGTCACCGTCGATGTCGAGCTCGGGGACGGCCACTGGTCGGCGACGAGCGAGCTCGACGGCCGGGCCTTGATGTTCACGGCCGATGCCGGGACCGACGTCGCCTCCCACTGCCCCGACCTGGCCTACGTGCTGGCGACAGCGACGGGCCGGCTCGGCGACGACGGCCTGCTGTTCCCCGACGGGCGCCCGCGCGACACGTCGGTCGTGACCGTCGAGTTCGACGCCGCGACGAGCGGGACCGTGGTCCTCACGGGTGACCTCGACGGCAGCGCCGCGGCGCTCCAGGTCGCCCGCGAGGGCATCGCCCACCCGCTCGACGTCGAGGCGGAGCTCACGGCGCACCGGGCGTACGTCGCCGACTTCACACGTCACCTGCACGTCGAGGGCGACGGCCGGCTCGCCGAGCTCAACCTCCTGCTGCCGTGGTTCACGCAGAACGCGCTGGTGCACTTCCTCGTCCCGCACGGTCTCGAGCAGTACTCGGGTGCGGCGTGGGGGACGCGCGACGTGTGCCAGGGCCCGCTCGAGCTCAACCTCGCGTTCGGGCACCTCGACACCGTCCGGGACATCGTGCTGCGGGTCTTCGCCCACCAGCGCCTCGATGGCACGCTGCCGCAGTGGTTCATGTTCGACGCGTACCGCGAGCGCTACCAGGACGACGCGCACGGCGACGTCGTCGTCTGGCCGCTCATGGCGCTCGGCGAGTACCTGGTCGCGACGGGTGACACCGCGGTGCTCGACGCCGAGGTCCCGTTCTGGGACGACGCCCACCGCTGCCCGGGGACGGTCCCGATCCCCGTCGCCGAGCACGTCCGCCGGTCGCTCGACTACATCCGGTCGCACCGCGCGCCCGGCACCCAGCTGCTCTCGTACGGCGAGGGCGACTGGGACGACACGCTGCAGCCCGCCCAGGCGTCGATGAGCGAGGAGATGGCGTCGGCGTGGACGGTCGCGCTGCTCTACCAGGCGACCCGCACGCTCGAGGGCCAGCTCCGTGGCACCGCCCACGCCGACCTCGCGGCCGCGCTGGGCGCCGAGGCCGACACGATCGCCGCCGAGTTCACGGACCGGTTCGTGATCGACGACGTCCTCGCGGGCTACGTCGTGTTCGCCCCGGACGGTCCGTGGCCGGTCATCCACCCCAGTGACGACCGCACCGGGCTGCACTACCGGCTCATCCCCATGACCCGGTCGATCATCGCGGGGCTGTTCACGCCCGAGCAGGCGCTGCGGCACGAGGCGCTCGTCGAGGAGCACCTGCACTTCCCCGACGGCGTCCGGCTCATGGACCGGCCGGCACCGTTCCACGACGGGATCACGCGGTTCTTCCGGCGCGGCGAGCAGGCGGCGAACTTCGGCCGGGAGGTCGGGCTCATGTACACGCACGCGCACGTCCGCTACGCGCAGGCGCTCGCAACGCTCGGGCGGCCCCGGCTCGTCACCGAGCTGCTGCGGATCAGCCCCGTCGGGCAGCACGACCGGCTCGCGACGAGCGCGCCGCGTCAGCGCAACTGCTACTACTCGTCGTCCGACGCGGCCTTCACCGACCGGTACGACGCCGCGGCCCACTTCGACCGGCTGCGCGACGGGACCGTCGCGGTCAAGGGCGGCTGGCGCGTGTACTCGAGCGGGCCCGGCATCTACCTGCGGCAGGCGGTGCAGGGGGCGCTCGGGATCGTCGAGCGTGCGGGCGCCGTCGTCTTCGACCCGGTCCTCGCGCTCGAGGACGACGGTACGACGATCGGGATCGACCTCGGTGGCGTCCACCGCACCGTGCGGTACCGCGTCGAGACCGGCGACGCACCGGTCCGCGTCGAGGTCGGCGGTTGGCCGCTGCCGGGCGTCGAGGTCGGGGCCCGGTACCGGCGCGGCGGCCTGCGCATCGACCTGGCCGAGCTCGGGACCGACGCCGCGGCGGTGATCGACGTGCACGTCGGGACCGACCGCAGCACGCTCACGGCGTGAGCTGGCACACCACGCAGCGGTAGAGCTTGCGCGCGGCCATCGGCTCGACGAGCACCGGCGCGCCGCACACCCGGCACGGCCGGCCTGCGCGTCCGTAGACCCAGTGCCGTTCGTCGCGGTCGACGAGCGCGACCGCCCGGCCCGCGTCGTCGAGGTCCGCGCGCGTGAGCATGACGCCGGTGGCGATGCCGTCGTCGAGCAGCGTCGCCCAGTCCTGCCACAGCGCGCGGGCCAGGTCGGTGGGGACGCGCCGGCCGGGGGTCCACGGGTCGAGCCGCGCGCGGAACAGCAGCTCGGCGCGGTAGATGTTGCCGATCCCCGCGACGACCGACTGGTCCATGAGGAG
>DASVMA010000105.1:0-6479 GCA_036384595.1 Cellulomonas sp.
CCCAGCGCGACGAGCTCAACGCAAGGCCGCATCCCCCGGCGGGGGTGCGGCCTTGCTGCATGCCACGACGGCCGCGGGCGGTGCGGTGTCGAGCACCGGCTGCGCCGAACCGATGAACGCGTCGACGTCGGCGTCGCGCAGGAGTCTCGAGGGCGCGGGCAGGGAGCGCAGCGCGCGGTCGAGGTCAGCTGACCGCAGGATCGCGGGGTCGTTCGTGCCGGCCAGGACGAGGTTCCCGTAGCGACGACCGCGCAGCTGGCCGGGCTCGGCGATGACGGCGACGTCGGCGAACACCGCTGCGAGCGTCGCGGCCTCCGCGCGAGCGCGGGTGAGCGGAGGTCGGTCCGCGCAGTTGGCGAGGTAGAGCCCTCCCGGTCGCAGGACGCGTGCGACGTCGGTCGTGAACTCCAGCGTGGTGACGTGCTCGGGTGTGCTGTCCGCGGCGAACACGTCCCGGATGACGATGTCCGCGCTCGCATCAGGCAGTGTCGCGAGCTCGCTGCGCGCATCTCCGGCGCGGATCCGGAGCGAGGGTGCGCGAGGCAGGTCGAACCATGCGCGCATGAGCTCGGGCAGGGTCGCGTCGAGCTCGATCGCGATCTGGCGGGATGCGGGCCGGGTGGCGTGCACGTAGCGGGCCATCGCGCAGCCGGCGGCTCCGAGGTGCACGACGGCAAGGGGCTGCCCCGGCGTGAACCTGTCGAGCACGGCGGCCATCTGCTGCATGTACTCGAACGAGAGCCGGGTGGGGTCGACCAGGTCGAGGTGCGAGCTGGGCACGCCGTTGACGAGCACGGTCACGCCCGTCGGGTCGTCCGGGGCGCGGACGACCTCGACGGTCCCGGTGGAGATGGTGACGGGCCCGACCGGCCAGGTCGGGGATGTCGGAGGTCGGTGTGAGGCTGGGGCTCGACGCCCCGACCGGTCGCGGGCAGCCACCTCCCTACCGTAGGTGCCGCCCGGCCCGAGACTGACCGGCCTGAGGCTGACCGGCCTGAGGCTGACCCGGCTGAGGTTGACGTGAGTCGAACAAGTGTTCGATACTGGGGGTCGGACGAGCGAGAGAGGGGACGTGAGCACTCATGGCGACAGCCACCGGCAACGACCTTCTGCCGACCCGCTCGCACGAGCTCCTGCAGCGCGCGGACGCGGAGCTCGTCGCGGCGCAGTTCTCCTCCGAGGCGTGGGAGCGTTTCTCCCACGCCCACCTCGCGGCCTTGCGGGGCGGGGCCGCGCTGCTCGCTGTGCGCGGGCGGCCCGGGGGTCGGCGTCCACCGCGGACGGTCTGGGACATGCTGCGCGTCGTGAGCCCCGAGCTCGCGCGCTGGAGCGACTACTTCGCCGCGGGAGCAGGTCTGCGGTCGGCCATCGAGGCGGGTCGGTTCGACGCGGTGTCGGAGGCGCGCGCCGAGCAGGCGCTGTGTGCCGCGGAGGACTTCGTCGACGAGCTCCGAACGCTGCTCGCAGCGGACGCCTCCACGACGTCGCCCGGGTACGGCGCCGCGAATCGACCGCTGGGTCTGCGGGCGTCATGAGCCGGAGCCCGCGGTCTGGCACCGCTCGACGCGACTGGGGTTCCGACGAGGACGGCTGCTCGATCCTCCATGTCGACATGGACGCCTTCTTCGCCTCGGTGGAGATCGCTCGGAGACCTCAGCTGCGCGGGCTGCCCGTGATCGTGGGCGGCACCGAGCGCGCGGTCGTGCTGGCGGCGACCTATGAGGCGCGGGCGTTCGGGGTGCACTCCGCGATGCCGATGGTCGCGGCACGCCGGCTGTGCCCGCACGCTGTCGTCGTCCCTCCGGACATCGCGACCTACCGCGCAGTGTCGAGCGGTGTCATGCAGGTCCTGCGTGACGTCACGACGTTGGTCGAGCAGGTGAGCGTCGACGAGGCCTTCCTGGACGTGTCGGGGGCCAGGCGACGGCTCGGGCCGCCGACCCGGATCGCCGAGCTGATCCGCGCTCGGGTGCTGTCTGCGCACGGGATCACCTGCTCCGTCGGGATCGCGTCCACCAAGTTCGTCGCGAAGCTCGCGTCAGGGCACGCCAAGCCCGACGGCGTGCTGCTCGTGCCCAAGGATGCGACGGTGCCGTTCCTGCGGACGCTGCCGGTCGGGGCTCTGTGGGGCGTGGGGGAGCGCACCGAGGCTGCGCTCGCGCGGTGGGGTGTCCGAACCGTCGCGGAGCTCGCGGACAGCGACGTCGGGACGATCCAGCGGGCCGTCGGGCGGACTGCCGGCGCCCACCTGTACGACCTCTCCTGGGGTCGTGACCCTCGGCCGGTCGAGCCGGGTCGCGACGAGAAGAGCATCGGCGCCGAGGTGACGTTCCCGGTCGACGTCTCTGACCCGGTCGTCGTGCAGGCCAAGGCGCTCGAGCTGGCCGATCGGTGCGCAGGGCGACTGCGTGCGCAGGGCCTCGTGGCACGGACGATCGCCGTCAAGGTCCGCACCTCGGACTTCCGTACCCTGACCCGCTCGCGGACCCTCGTCACCCCGACCGATGTCGGTCGCGAGGTGTATCTCGCCGCGCGCGAGCTGCTCGCCGGGGTCGACCTCGGCGGCTTGCCTGTTCGCCTCGTCGGTGTTCGCGCCGAAGGACTCAGCGCGGCCGCGTCGACGATCCGTCAGCCGACGCTCGACGAGGTGTCCGGAGACGGCGAGGGGTCGCAGCGCGACGCCGAGCGCGCCATGGACCGGGTCCGGGAGCGGTTCGGTGCGGCATCGATCGGCGCGGCGGCAACAGCTGGTCGAGTCGCCCGGTGTCCGACTACCGACTTCGCCCGGCGCGATCTATCCTGACCCCAATGGATCCCGACAGGGAAGCCCGACAGGGAAGTACGGGGGTACAAGTGCCTCTGTCCGAGTACGAGCAGCGCGTACTGGAGCAGATGGAGCGACAGCTCACATCTGACGACCCCAGGCTCGCGAACACGCTCACGTCCCGCGGGCGTCGTTCGGTCAGCCGTTACGTCCTGGGTGCCGGCGGCGTGGTTGTCGGTCTGCTCCTGCTGATCTTCGGTGTCGTCGCATCACGTGCGTGGTTGGGCGTGCTGGGCTTCATCGTGATGTTTGCCGCGGTTACCTACGCAGTAGCGAGACCGCGCACCACCGGGCCGGCTGGTGTGGTCCGCCCTGACGGGCGCGTGACCCGGTCGCCCAAGCCTCAGGCCAAGAAGTCACGGTCGGCGGGGTTCATGACCCGCCTCGAAGAGCGCTGGCAGAAGCGTCGCGACTCGGATCACTGACCGGCGACGTCACGTCGGTCAGGACCGCAGCGATCCATGACTCCAGCTCCTCGGGCGTACGCACCGGCGGGGCAGGGGCGTAGCGGAGCTGCTCGACGGCGTCGGCGAGCCGCACGAGTGCGTCATCCGCCGACTCGCCCAAGGGCACGCCGCGGAGCTCGAGGACGCGGGCCCGGACGAGCTCGACGCACTGCCGCGGGGTCCGGGAGTCGGACCACTCGATCGCGGCAGATGCGAGGCGCTCCCGGAGTCGAGCCCAGGCTGCCTCGGGATTCGTGGCGGTGTGGCGGTTCGAGCGCTGGCGCGCGAGCAGCAGGCCACCGGCGGCGAAGACGAGCAGCAGCCCGGCTCCCACGAACAGCGGCGCCCGCGTGGTCGACTCGGTGGTCTGCGGGGCCGCGCCCGGCGCCGTCGCCCCTGCCGTGGCTCCCGCCGTTGCGCGTCCGCCCAGATCGTCCGGCACCTGGCCCGCGTTCGGAGCCGCCGTGCTGAACGCGATCGGGTCGCTCCACCGGGGCGGTGCACCCGACTGGACGGCAGGCGTGGGCTCGAACCTGACCCATCCGACCGACGGGAAGTAGAGCTCGGGCCAGGTGTGCGACAACCGCCCGGTCACCGTGTAGACGCCCTTGTCATCGGCCACACCGGGCAGGAACCCGACACCCAGGCGGGCGGGGATGCCGAGCGAGCGCGCCATGATGGCCATCGAGGTCGCGAACTGGACGCAGTAGCCATGGCGGCTCGTCAGGAAGTCCCAGACGGCGTCGTCCGTCCGTGCCGGCGCGACGCGGGTGTCGTACACGAACCTGCTCATGTCGCGAAAGTACGTCTGCAAGGCCAGCGCCTGGTCGTAGGGTCCGGTCGCACCGGCGGTGATCTGCGTCGCGAGGGCGCGGATGTCCTCGGTGTGGGCGGTCTGCGGCACCGCAAGGTACGGTTCGAGCCCGGCGGGTTGGCGGCCGCTTGCGGCCTTCAGCTCGTCGGCGGTGAGCGTCGGGACCTCGACGGTCATCGCATAGGTGGTGCCGGCGCCCGTGGCGCGGTCGCCCACGACCTCGTCGCGCTCGGCGTCGTAGCGCCATGGACCCGCGATCTCGAGGGTGCGGGGGAAGGTGCTCACCGGCAGCCGCAGCTCGCGCAAGCCGTCGATCGTCACGTCCACACGCGCGAGCGCGCCTGCCTGCGGGTCGAGGAGTGTGCCCTGGACCGAGGGGTCAGAGGCGAGCAGAGTGCCGGGAGCCCAGTCCTGCAGGTCTGTGGCCTCCGTGCGTTGCCAGCTCCGACCGTCGAAGTCGCGGAGCGTGAAGGCGCGCAGCGGACCGACGGTGCGCGCGTTGGCCACCTCGGTCGCACCAGGTGCCGCGGACGCGCCGTCGGTCGGCACGAGGGTGGTGTCGGTCCCGACGGGCGTGACGGTGTAATGGAGCACGACCTGCCCCGAGCGGCGACCGAGGCTCTGCCGAAGGTCCAGGTCGTCGCTGAGCCGGAGCGGTCCGATCGGCCCGCTCCCGAAGTTCGGGAGCGTGAGCGAGGCCCATCCAGGGGCGGCCGCGAGGACGGGTCCGGCCACGAGCGTGGCCACCACGAGCAGCGCTGCAACGGCGACCGTCGACGCGGCGCGTCGAACGCCGACGGCGCGCTCGCCGCGGGGTGCGGCGTTCAGCGCGAGCAGCAGGAGGTAGGGCAGCGCGGTCCAGCCGAGCGCGCTGGCGGGCGCGGGGTACCCCAGGCCGACGGCGGGGAGCCACAGCGTCGCGAGCGCGAACCCTGACCAGGCGGGCGCGTCGAGGCCGAGAGCGAGCGCATCGGCGAACAGGAAGACGAGCATCCCGCCGGCGACCACCAGCATCTCGACGGGGCGGGCGGCGTCCATCGGGACGACCGAGGCGTTGATGAGGTCGGACGCCGCGCGCACGGCCGCCACGAGCCGCTCGATCGATGCAGAGTCGGGCAGGACCTGTACTCGCCCCGGCGGGGCCCCGTACACGATGAGCACGCCGAGCGCCGCGATGAGGGCCCCGACGATCGTCGGAGTCCACCGCGACCGGGCGACCGACCGGACCGCCGCGGTCACGAGGGCGACCACGAGCACAGCCACCACGCCCGCGCCCAGCCAGCGACCGGGGGAGAGCAGCCCGGACAGAGCGAGCAGGCTCGCGCTGGCTGCGGCCGCGACCAGGGCGGTCCCGAGGAGCGAACGGGCGCCTCGAGGGATCCCGGCGTTCGCACGGCCGGTGGTCACAGCGCGCTCTCCAGGAGGCGCATCCAGCTGCGCGCGATGTCCTCGCCGGGCTCGGCCGCGACGGCCCGCCAGCCGGCTCGGTGCAGCGCCTCGACGGTGCTCTGCGCATCTGACCGCGGGGCGTGCGGCCCCTCGCCAGACCGCACGACGGCCCATCCCTGGGCGTTGTCGGCGACGCGCGCCAGGGCGGTGCGGGCGCGGGCGCTGAGGGGACCGAGCACGGCCAGCACGATCTCGCCGACGTCGTCCGACGCGACGAGAACCCGCGCGTCGGCCAGGAGCCGCTCCTCGGCTGCGACGGGCGACTCGGCGATGGTGAGATCGATCGTGCGGTCGAGGATGTCCGCGCGCGCCATGTCGCCCGGGCGGTTGTGCGCGTGGCGCGTCGACACGGGGCGGTCGGTGAGGACGCCGTCGTGGCGAGCGGCGACAGCGGCCGGGGCCGGCCCGCACAGGAGCCGGACGGGATGGCCCGCGTCGAGCATGGCGAGGGTCATCGACGCCGCGAGCGAGATGCTCCACTCGAGGGAGCCGGGGCGCGTCGGGAGGTCGAGCAGCACGCTGACGGGTCGCATGCCCGCCCGCTCGTCCGACCGGACCATGAGCTCGCCGCGACGCGCGCTCGTGGCCCAGTGCACGCGCCGCAGGTCGTCGCCGAACCGGTAGTCGCGCAGCGACGCGTCGTCCGTCGACGGCGTGCGCGCACCGAGCGCGACCCGGTCGGGGTCGCCGACGAGGACGCCCGGCGGGACCTGCAGCTCGGTGACCGTCGGCCACACCGCGATGTGGGAGCCCGCGCCGAGGCTCGTCGTGGCCTTCGCGACGCCGAAGGGGTCGACCCGGGTGACCACGAGCGGGCCGAGCGTCCACCTGCCGCGACGGGCTGCCAGGACGGGGTAGGTGATGGTGACGCGGCCGGGAGCACGGGCCACGTGCGCGCGCAGGGGGCGCCCGCCGGACAGCTCCGCCGACGCCTGCTCCCGAAACC
>DASVMA010000106.1:0-7391 GCA_036384595.1 Cellulomonas sp.
GCGAGGAACGACGCGTGCGGCGTGACGATCCCGTCGCCGAACGTCGGTGTCGGGTTCGTCGCGTCGCGGCATCCGGCGTAGCCCTTGTCGACGTTCGTGCCCTCACGGTCGGACGGGTACCCGCCCGGGTCCATCCCGATCTCGTCGACCCCGTAGACGCTGTAGCCGCCGAACGGGTTGCTCGCGGGGGAGAAGCCCCAGTAGCCGTAGCGGGCGTCGTCCAGGCCGTGCTCGATCTGCGCGCGGACTGCGAGCGGGTGGTTGACCCCCCAGCTCGAGGGACCCCAGGCCGACTCCGGCACGAACAGGTCGGGCATCAGCTCCTCGAACATGGTCCCGCCCCACGTGGGCACGATGTGCATGCCGCGGTACGTGAACGCGCCCTCGAACACGTCGAGACCCAGGTAGCTGCGCGTCACGCCGACCGGGCGCTGCTCGGGCCACGACCAGTCGCAGCTCGCCGGGAACGTGCGGTAGGTCCCGTAGTACGCGGCGGGCGGGATCTGCCCGCGGGAGACGCCGATGTACGTCACGATGCGGGGCTCGGAGTCGAGGATGTCGTAGTGGTTGCAGGTGAACTGCACCGCGGTGCCGTCGGGAAGGGTCCCCGGGCACGCGTTCTGCGCGGGCGGGTCGACCCAGAAGCCGCCGCGCACCATGCCGGGCCGGGTCCCGCCGAACTGGTTCGCGTCGTAGAACGCGGCAAAGTCCATGCCGGCGAGCAGCGCATCGGCCTGCCTGCGCACCGAGGGCTCGGCGTTGCGCACGACCATGAGTGCCGCCGCGAACCAGCCGTTGTCGACGCTCGAGAGGAACGGGTCGACGTGCTCGCCGCTCGGGAACGTCGTGAGCTTGGCGCCCGTGGCCTCGTCGTACCAGTTGTAGAACATCCCGCTCGGCGTGTGCCGCTCCATCGTGGACAGGGTCATCAGGGTCCGGTCGAGCCGGCTGTGTGCCTCGGGGTGGCCGATGATGCCGAGCTTCTCGGCGACGACCGTGCTCCACAGGTACGCGCCGATGTTCGTCGGTGAGGTGTACCCGGAGCGTGACGCCGGCGAGAGGTCCGCGTTGATGTTGTCGGCCGGGAGCCCGGTCTTCTCGTCGGTCATCGCCGCGAACGACGCCCAGGTGTCGGTGGCCCACCGTTGGAGGTCCGCGCGGTCGGCACGGGTCAACGAGTCGGTGCCGGTGGGCGGATGCTGCGCGCCGGAGCTGCCGGCCACGGCCGGCCCGGCGAGCGCGATCAGGAGGCAGGTCGAAGCGGTGGCTGCCAGGACAGTGCGAAGTCGCATGGGTGGGTCCAGTCGTCGGTGTCGGCACGATGGACACCGGGCGCTCCCCACGCCACACGACATCCTCGTCGTGTGACGACCATCACACCCGTTCGGGTGACGTGCAACCTTTCGGGTGACGCGTGGTGGCGCCGGACTACGATCCGGGAACCGAGCCGGAGGACGCTGTGGACAACGAGATCGATCGCCTCGCGCGCCAGGTCGCCGACGCGGCCGACGCGTGGCTGAGGGACCCGCTGGACGCGCGCGTCTACGCGCGACTGGTGCGGGCGACGCTGGACTGGCGCGTCGGCGCGCAGGTACCGGCCGGTCCGGCGCTGACACCGCCGGCCGGCGACGGGGCCATCGACCCGAACGACGCGGCGGTCGAGCCGGACGTGGTGCCGGTCGAGCGTCGACCGAAGCGCCTCGACATGCTGCTCGGGGGCTTCGCCGACGAGCTGCGGGCACGCACCGTGACGCAGCCGACCGAGCCGACCTCGCCGCCGACGCAGCCTGAGCCGACCCAGGCGGTCTAGCGCGCGCTCACCACCGGTTGCGCGCCTCCTCGGCCCAGCCCGTCACGCCGTCGACCCGCACGCGCGTGCCCGCGTCGTCGGCCATCCACCCCGTCCAGGTGCCGAAGCACTGGTGCGTCTCGGCGGCCACGACGAGCAGGTTCATCCGCGACGCGCGCTCATGGAAGGGCGTGAACGTCAGGTCGACGCGCTCGCGGGCCTGGTCGTGGATGCGCCACGGCGCGAGCCAGTCGCCACGGTCGTACTCCCACACGAGCTCGTCGGAGCACTTGTGCAGCCGACCGTCGACGACCAGCGCGTTCTCGGTCGACCCGGTCCCGTCGGTCCACCGCCCACCGACCTGCACGCCGACGACGCGCCCGTCGACCGTGCCGCTGCCCGCACCCCAGTTCCACGACATCGAGTACGGCCAGCGTCCACGGCCGTGATCGAGCACGGCCCAGGACCCGTCGGCCGGGACGTCGTGGCGCACGCCGTCGACGACGAGCGTCCCCGACACGGGCCGCGCGACGTCCTTGAGCGTGTACTGGAACAGCCGGTCCGACCACGGCACGACGACGCCGAGCGACTCGTGCCCCTCCGGTGCGCTCGCGACGAGGTCCACCTCGACCCGGCCGGTCGCCGCGCGCAGCCGGGTGCCGCGCTCACCCTCGTCGATCGCGATGTCGAGCCCCTTCGCGCTGGCCCGCACGGGTCCGCCCCCGCTGCTCGCGGGCAGCACGGCCCCGCGCCCGAGCGGCACGACCGCGACGGTGTCCACCTCGACGCCCGTGGCCCGGTCGAGCACCCACACCTGGTGCTGCGCGGCGTAGTCGAGGTCGGCGACCGTGAGGGCGATCACGTGCGTCGGCGTGACGAACCCCCAGTACTCCCACCGCTTCGTCCGGCCCCACCCCGTCATCGCGGTGCGGTGCAGCGGGCCGCGGGTCCAGCCGACCGCCGCCCGGTTCAGCCGGCCCGATGGCAGGCACAGGTCGACGGGCTCGGTGATCTCGCGTTCGGTCGACGTCATCGTCGGCGCTCCCTCGGTCTGTCGCGTGAGGTCAGGTCGGGTTGCAGCGTGCCACCAGGGTGGCCATCGAACCGACGTCGGGCCGCCACGGCTCGAGGTTCCAGGTCGCCTTGTCGGCGGCGCCGAGCGCGTGGCACAGGAACTGGTCGTGCATCCCGTTCGTGTCGGCCTCAGGCGCGAGCGCGACCACGGCAGCCCAGGTCGCGTCCTCGGCGGCGAGCCCACCGGCGCGTGCCCACAGGGTCGGGTCGACCGCGAGCGACCGTCCCCCCTCGCGCTCGCCCCACGTCGCACTCGTCAGGACAGACGTGCCGAGCCACACGGTCGCCGTGCCCGACGTGCTGCCCGTGGAGCCCAGCAGCGCGCCGGAGACGACGACCCGCAGCCCCTGGGTGCCCGCCGCCTCGAACCGTGCGCGCACGACAGTCCCGTCGTCGGCCGTCGCCGTCGGGCTCGCGAGCCCACCGAGGAACGCTCCCGCGGGGTCCCGGACGACGACGGACCCGTCGAGCTGCACCTCGAACGTCATGCCCGGAGGGCTGATCAGCTGGGCGGCGTCCGCCGGGAGGTCGGCGGGGAGCGGGATGCTCGCCTGCACGGAGCCGTCGGGCTGCGGGGTGATCGTCGGCCGGTCAGCTCTGAGGGTGAGCGTGAGGGCACCGGACTTGAGCGCCACATCGGCGCCGGGCGCTGCGTCCTCAGGGGCGCTCGTGGCCGCCGACCCGGTGGACTGCGCCGTGCTCCCGCTGGCCTGCGACGCGCTCGGTGCCGGGGTCGAGCCGCTGGCCGTCGTGCAGCCGCCGAGCAGCGCGCCGAGCAGCACGGTGACCACGGCCCCGAGCGCCGCAACGGGCCGCGCGCTGCGGAGAGCGCCGGTCCCGCGGCTCGTCCCGCCCGTCGTCTCCACCCACGAACGGTATCCACTCGAGAACCCCGTCGATCCGCCGCTGGCGCGCCTGCGCGGCTCGGGCAGTCGCGTCGCCCGCGGATCGTCCGGTGGGCGGGCGCCGACATCCGGCCCCAGCGACCGCCGGTAACCTGGGGTCGTCTGCCGACGGACGACGCGCACGCCAGAGCCTGCCTGAGGGAACCGATGACCACCGAGCCCCGCACCGCCTCCGCTGCTTCCGCTTCCCGGCCGTCGGGGCACGTGTCCGACACCGTGGAGAACGCCGCCGCGACCCCCGACCTCGAGCAGCCGTTCGCTGCGCTCGGTCTCAAGCCCGACGAGTACCAGCAGATCCGCGACCTCCTCGGGCGTCGCCCCACGGCCGCCGAGCTCGCGATGTACTCGGTCATGTGGTCGGAGCACTGCTCGTACAAGTCGAGCAAGATCCACCTGAGCCAGTTCGGCGACAAGACGACCCCCGAGATGAAGAAGCACCTGCTCGTCGGGATCGGCGAGAACGCGGGTGTCGTCGACATCGGCGACGGCTGGGCGGTCACCTTCAAGGTCGAGTCGCACAACCACCCCAGCTACGTCGAGCCCTACCAGGGTGCCGCCACGGGCGTCGGCGGGATCGTCCGCGACATCATCTCGATGGGCGCGCGCCCGGTCGCGGTCATGGACCAGCTGCGGTTCGGCGCGATCGACCACCCCGACACCGCGCGCGTCGTGCACGGCGTGGTGGCCGGCGTCGGCGGCTACGGCAACTCGCTCGGCCTGCCGAACATCGGCGGCGAGCTGGTGTTCGACCCGTCGTACCAGGGCAACCCGCTGGTCAACGCGCTGTGCGTCGGCGTCCTGCGCCACGAGGACATCCACCTCGCGAACGCGTCGGGCATCGGCAACAACATCGTCCTGTTCGGGGCCCGGACGGGCGGCGACGGCATCGGCGGTGCCTCGATCCTCGCGAGCGAGACGTTCGACGACACCAAGCCCTCCAAGCGGCCGAGCGTCCAGGTCGGCGACCCGTTCATGGAGAAGGTCCTCATCGAGTGCTGCCTCGAGCTGTTCGAGGCGCGCGTCGTCGAGGGCATCCAGGACCTCGGCGCCGCGGGCATCTCGTGCGCGACGAGCGAGCTCGCGTCCAACGGCGACGGCGGCATGGAGGTCGACCTCGAGACGGTCCTCCTCCGGGACCCGACGCTCACGGCCGGCGAGATCCTCATGTCGGAGTCGCAGGAACGCATGATGGCGGTCGTCACGCCCGACAAGCTCGACGCGTTCCTCGCGATCACGACGAAGTGGGACGTCGAGTCGGCCGTCATCGGCGAGGTCACCGGCACGGGACGCCTCGTCATCCACCACCACGGCGAGAAGATCGTCGACGTCGACCCCAGGACGGTCGCGCACGAGGGCCCGGTCTACGACCGCCCGTACGCGCGACCGGCGTGGCAGGACGGCCTCAACGCGGACACGATCTCGGGGCCCGACGGCGTCGCCCGGGCCGCGCGTCCGGGAACGGCCGACGAGCTCCGCGAGACGGTCCTGCGCCTGCTGGCCTCACCGAACCTCTCCTCGAAGTCGTGGGTCACCGACCAGTACGACCGGTACGTCCAGGGCAACACCGCGCTCGCGCAGCCCGACGACGGCGGCGTCATCCGCGTCGACGAGACCACGGGCCTCGGTGTCGCGCTGGCCACGGACGCGAACGGCCGCTACGCCAAGCTCGACCCGTACACCGGTGCGCAGCTCGCGCTCGCGGAGGCCTACCGGAACGTGGCGACGGTCGGTGCCCGGCCGCTCGCGGTCACGGACTGCCTCAACTTCGGCAGCCCCGAGCACCCCGACTCGATGTGGCAGCTCGTCGAGGCCATCCGCGGGCTGGCCGACGCGTGCCAGGTCCTCGGCGTGCCCGTGACCGGCGGCAACGTCTCCCTCTACAACGGCACCGGCGAGCCGGGCCGCATCGACTCGGCGATCCACCCCACCCCGGTCGTGGGTGTGCTCGGCGTGATCGACGACGTCGCCGACGCGACCCCGTCCGGCTGGACGACTGCGGGCCAGAGCATCTACCTGCTCGGCACGACGCGCGGGGAGCTCGACGGCTCCGCCTGGGCCGACGTCGTGCACGGACACCTCGGTGGCCTGCCGCCGCGCGTGGACCTCGCCGCCGAGAGGCGGCTCGCCGAGGTGCTCGTGCGCGCCAGCCGTGACGAGCTGGTCGATGCCGCGCACGACCTGTCCGAGGGCGGCCTCGCCCAGGCACTCGTCGAGTCGAGTTTGCGGTACGGGGTCGGCGTGAGCGTCGACCTCGAGCCGCTTCTGGCGCGCGACGACGTCACGCCGTTCGAGGCCCTGTTCTCCGAGTCGACCGCGCGCGTGCTCGTGGCCGTCCCCCGCAGCGAGGAGGTCCGCTTCGCCGACCTGGCGACCTCACGCGGGGTGCCGGTCGTGCGGATCGGTGTGACGACCGACTCGTGCGTCCCGGGCGCAGGTGCCGGTCTCGGCGCGGCGGACCTCCACGACGGCGACCACGCCCACGAGCCGGCGATCGAGGTCCAGGGACTGTTCACCCTGCCCCTCGGCGAGGCCCGCGAGGCGTTCACGCGGACGCTTCCGGCGTACTTCGGGTAGCACCGCGCCGGGCGCCCGCGGGGGGCTGCTTCGCGGGTAATTCCGTGGCCCGCCCGCGGTGCGTCGACCTACCGTCGCGGCATGACCGACGACGCGACGAACGACGCGACGCCGCACCACGCGACGACGCCGGACGCGACGACGGGCGAGCGCGGTGACGCGTCGCTCCCGGAGAGCGGTGCGCCCGAGCACCCGGTGACGCGCGTCGGGCTGTCGCGCGTCGTCCGTGTCGACCGGGGTGCCGTCAGCGTGCTGCCCGTGCGCGGCCCCGGCACCGGCGATCGTGGTCACCTCGATGGCCTCGTTGCCCACGACGCGGGCCTGCTGCGCGTCGACCTCGACCGGGACGGCCTCGTGCCGTTCGCGGACGGCTCCCGCCGACCGGCCGCCGTCGGCGACTGGCTCGAGATCGGCGTGCGTGCCGACGGAGCCCCGCACGTCGCGCTCGCCCGGGACCGTCGCACGGCGCTCGTCCGTGACACCGCAGGCGCCACGTCGGACGTGCAGACGCTCGCCGCGAACGTCGACGTCGTGCTCGTGGCCGAGCACCTCGACCCCGACCCGTCCCTCGGGCGCGTGGAGCGGCTGCTGACCCTCGCGTGGCGGTCGGGCGCGCAGCCGGTCGTCGTGCTCACGAAGGCCGACCTCGTCCCCGACCCCGACGGCATGGCGGCTGAGGTGGCCGGCGTGGCGATCGGCGTCGACGTGCACGTCGTCAGTGCGGTGCGCGGAGAAGCCCTCGAACCGGTGCGGGCGCTGCTGGGACCGGGCGTCACGCTGGTCGTCGTCGGCCCCTCGGGGGCGGGCAAGTCCACGCTCGTCAACGCCCTGGCCGGGGCGGAGGTCATGGCGACGGCGGAGCGTCGGGCGGACGGGCGCGGGCGGCACACGACGACGCACCGCGAGCTCGTGACGCTGCCGGGGGGTGCGGTGCTGATCGACACCCCGGGCCTGCGTGGGGTGGGGCTCGTGGCCGACGCGGCGGCGCCCGGGGTCACGTTCGCCGACGTCGAGGAGCTCGCGGCGCGCTGCCGGTTCACGGACTGCGC
>DASVMA010000107.1:0-4062 GCA_036384595.1 Cellulomonas sp.
CCGCGTGGACGTCGCGACCGTGCGGCTCGGCCAGCTCGACGTCGCGGTCGACAAGCTCCCGGGCGCGCTCGCGGACGGGCTGCGCGGGCTGCGGATCCCGGTCACCGGGCTGCCCGACGGCGTGCAGCTCACGGCGGTCGCGGTCGTGCCGGGCGGCGCGCGCATCACCGCGGAGGGCACGCACGTGTCGCTGGCCGCCCTGCCGTGATCGGCACTGCGTTGACGCACCACACCCGCGGATCTGGTTGGCTTCGGCCCGGAGGTGATCCGTGGACCTGATCACGCAGATCTGGGAGCGCGCGACGACGACGCAGGAACCGCCGTCGGGCGAGGTCGTGCTGCTCACGGCAGGGGTGGCGCTCGTGTGCCTCCTCGTGCCGACGCTGTGGCACCTGACCCGGCACGTCCTGACCATCGTCCACGAGAGCGCGCACGCGACCGTCGCGGTGCTGACCGGGCGACGGCTCGCGGGGGTGCGGCTGCACTCCGACACGTCAGGGCTGACGCTGTCGGTCGGCAAGCCGCGCGGGCCGGGGATGATCGCGATGGCGTTCGCCGGGTACACCGGGCCGGCGGTCCTCGGGCTCGCCGCGGCGTGGGTGCTCGGACGCGGCTACGCCGTCGGGCTGCTCTGGCTGCTCGTCGTGGCCCTCGGGCTGCTGCTCGTCCAGATCCGCAACTGGTACGGGCTGTGGACCGTGCTCGTCAGCCTCGCCGCGCTCGTGGCGATCACCTGGTGGGCCACGCCGGTGTGGCAGTCGGGGTTCGCGTACGCACTGACCTGGTTCCTGCTGCTGGGCGCGCCCCGCGCGGTCGTCGAGCTGCAGGCGTCCCGCCGCCGTGCGCGCGGGGCACGCACGTCCGACGCCGACATCCTCGCGGGCCTGACGCACGTGCCCGGTCTGGTCTGGGTCGGGGCGTTCCTCGTCGTGACCGTCGGCGCGCTCGCCTGGGCGGCGACGCTGCTCGTGCGGTGACGCTGCACGTCAGGTAGCCCCGCCCAGGCGAGACGGGTCGCCCGGGACGCGCTCGGCGTCGGCCGCAGCGCGTCGGCGCGACGACGTCGGCGCGGCTACTCGACGATCCGGTCGGACTCCATGCGTTCCGCGAGCGACTCCTCGGCCTCGACGGCGTTCTGCACGTGCCGACCCGTCCCCGCACGCGGGGCCGCGCCTCCTGGTTCCTTGATCTCGGTGACGGGGTGGACGTGCTCGGGCTCCGGCTCGCGGATCTCGTCCGACTCGATCCGCTCAGCGAGGCTCTCGTTGACCTCGCTGACGGGGTGGACGTGCTCGGGCTCGCGCTCGTGGATCTTGTCCGCCTCGATCCGTTCCGCCATGGTCTCGTCGTCGGGTTCCATGAGCGACCTCGTCTCTGTGGGTGTCTCGGTGGGTCCTCGTCGCCTCATCGAAACTCGCGACCACCCCGCCCGCAACCGGCCGCGGGGTGCACGTTCTCTCCGCGACCCGCTGCGACCCGCCGCGACCCGCCGCAACCGTCGCGCACCGGACGGGCATGTCGGTAGCCTCGACGCGATGCCTCCTGAGACCAGCGTGACCGCCACGGACCTCGAGGTCGACGCCGCCCCGGTCCTGTCCTACCCGATGGCCCACAACAGGTTGGCGGTGGTCAGCCGCATCGCCGTGCGGCACCGCGGGCCCGCCGTCGCGGGGGCGAGCGTCCAGGTCGAGGTGCGCGACATCGAGGGCCGCATCGGCAGCGCGTGGGAGCGGCTCGTCGACCTCGCGCCGGACGCCGAGACGCAGCTGACGGACATCGACCTGCACCTCGACGCCGACGCGATGCTGCAGATCGAGGCGCAGCGGCCCGCGCAGGTCGTGGTGCGCGTGCTGGGCGACGGCGTGCTGCTCGCCGAGCGCTCGCTGCCGGTCGACCTGCTCGCGGCCCGGCAGTGGGTCGCCGTGCCGCCCCTGCTCGCGACCGAGCTGCTCGCGGCGTTCGTCCTGCCGAACCATCCGGCGATCGCAGCTCTCGTCGCCGAGGCGTCGGACCTCCTCACGGAGCGCACCGGGCGACCGGTCACGCGCGCGTACGACGAGGGCCCCGAGCGGGTCGATGCCACGGCGCGAGCGCTGTTCGACGCGATGCGGGCCCGTCAGATCCGTGCCATCGAGCCGCCCGCGAGCTGGTCCGGGGTCGGCCAGAAGGTCCGGACGCCCGACGAGGTCCTCGACGGCGGCTCCGGCACGTGCCTCGACACCGTCGTCGTCCTCGCGGCCGCGCTCGAGCTGGCCGGCGTCCGCCCGCTGCTCTGGCTCGCCGAGGGCTACGCGTTCTGCGGCTACTGGCGTGAGGAGGCCGCGCTCGGCGCGATCGCCCAGACCGACCCGGGTGACGTCGCCGCGATCGTCAACCTCGTCGACCTCGGGCTGATCCGGCTCGTCGACCCCGCGCTCCTGACGGTGCGCGACGAGCCCGCGACGTTCGACCAGGCGCACCCCGCGGCGTACTCGCGCTGGCTGACCGGCGACCTGGGGCGGATCCTCGGCGTCGTCGACGTGTGGCGGGCGCGTCGGGCCGGCGTCCTGCCCCTGCCCGCCCGGACGCTCGGGGCCGACGGGACCGTCGTGATCACGGAGTACCGCGCGCCTGCCCGGGGTGCGGTACCCGAGGAGCCGGTCGCTGCGGCCGGTGGCGCCGAGGCCGCGGCCGCGCCGGGGACCTCACAGGAGAAGGCGGACGGTGGCGCACCATCGACCGCCCCCGAGCTCACCACCCCGCCGGTACCCGCGACCCCGCCCGTGCCCGCGCGCGTGCGGCAGTGGAAGAACGCCCTGCTCGACCTGTCCCTGCGCAACCGGCTCCTCAACTTCACGCCGCGGTCGGCGGTCGCGCTCGCCGTCCCCGCGGGTCACCTGGGAACCGTCGAGGACGCGCTGCACGGCGGACACGCGGTCCACCTGCTCCCCGCGGACCAGCTCGACGAGGTCCAGGTGGCGCGCGGGATCCGCACCGGACGCGACCTCCCGGACGACCAGCGCGCCGAGCTGTTCGACCAGCGCACCGCGCTGTTCACCGACCTGCCGACCACCGCGTACGCCGGCCGGCTGCGCACCCTCGCGTACAAGGCACGCACGGTCATCGAGGAGACCGGGGCCAACAACCTCTACGTCGCGTTCGGCTCGCTCGTGTGGTCCCTCGACGGTCGCGAGCTGCGCTCGCCCCTCGTGCTGGTCCCGGTCCGCCTCGTGACGCGGTCGAGGGAGCGCGCGTACCGCCTCGAGCTCGACGAGGCCGGTGCCAGCACCCCCAACTACTGCCTGCTCGAGAAGCTGCGGCAGGTGCACGGCCTGGCCGTGCCCGGTCTCGCCGAGCCCACCGAGGACGGCGCCGGAATCGACCTGGGCGCGGCGCTGCTCGCGATGCGCACGGCGCTCGCGGCCGAAGGTCTCGGGTACCGGGTCGAGGAGACGGTCGACCTTGCGGTCCTCCAGTTCGCGAAGTACCGGTTGTGGAAGGACCTCGACGAGAACTGGTCGGTGCTGGCGACGAACCCGCTGGTCAGGCACCTGATCGAGACGCCGACCGACCCGTTCGTCGACCCGGCGGCCCCGGCAGCGCCCGACGTCGACCCGGGGCGCGCCGACCTCGACGAGCTCGCCGCTGCCTGCCCGGTGCCGGCGGACGCGTCCCAGCTGACGGCGGTGGCCGACGCGGTCGCCGGACGGACCTTCGTGCTCGAGGGCCCCCCCGGGACCGGCAAGTCGCAGACCATCACGAACCTGCTCACGCGGGCTGTCGCCGACGGCAAGCGGGTCCTGTTCGTCGCCGAGAAGCGCGCAGCCCTCGACGTCGTGCGCGCGCGGCTCGACGAGGTGGGCCTCGGGCCGTTCTCGCTCGACCTGCACGACAAGGGCAGCAAGCCGTCCGCCGTGCGTGCCCAGGTCCGGGCTGCGCTCGACCACACGGTCGGGGTCGACGAGCAGGGCCTCGAGGCCGAGCTCGAGACGCTGCGCGCCGCCCGGACGGCCCTGGCCCGGTACGCGGAGCGGTTGCACGCGCCGAACGGTGCGGGGCTGTCCTTCTACTCGGCGCGCACGA